>NZ_WWIA01000209.1 GCF_009870065.1 Streptomyces sp. SID5785
GGCGCCGACCGCCGGGTCCGCGAGCGAGGCGAGGACGGGGCGGATCCGCTCGGCGAGCCCGCGCGTGCCGCGCAGCTGGGCGGGCCGGGTCCGGGCCTGGCGCGGGGTGAGCGCGGCGGCGCTGCGGGCCAGCATCAGCGGCTCGGGGTCGAAGGGGGCGACGGGGTCGTGGCGCAGCCTGCGCGCGTAGTCGGCCTCCGCGGCGAGCGCGTCGGCCAGGGCGTCGCGCTGCGCGCCCCAGCGCCGCACCGGGAAGAGGAACACCAGGGCCGCCTGGACCAGCCCGCCGACCACCATCATCGCGGCGTGCGCGGCCGCCTCGGCGACGGAGGTGGGCAGGGTGATGGTGACCAGCATCATCGCGACGTTCGACGACGCGATCAGGCCGATCGTGGGCCCCGCGGCCCAGGCCAGGCCCGCCACGAACGTCCACACCGCGAGCAGCGGCAGGAACAGCGGCAGATGCGAACCGGTCAGGTAGCCGGCGAACGTGGAGATGCCGAGGCTCGCCCCCGACGCGAAGGCCAGCTCGGGGCGCGGCCGCCAGCTGCGCTGGAACGTGGCGATGGCCGCCTGGAACGCACCGAACGCCGACCCGGCCGCCACCACGGGCCCGAACAGCCACAGGCTCATCGCGATGACGATCGCGAGCCCGGCGGCACCGCGCACCGCGATCAGCGGCTCGAGTCGCTTGCGCTCGACGCTCAGCCCCGAGCGCGTGGTGTCCTTCAGCGCCCGGAACCAGCTCACCTCGCCAGAATATGCACGAAAGCGGACTTTCCCGATTCCAGCGGGTTCGAGAGCCTTCTCGGGAGGGACGGGAGGGAGAGCCGGACGGAGCGAGAGGGTGCGGGCCGGCTCGCCCGGCCCGCTTCAGGAGAGCCGCGACCGGTCCGCCGCGGAGCGCCCCTCGTGCCAGCCCGCCTCGTCCGAGACCCCGCGCATGCGCGTCGTCACCGTCTGCGGGAACAGCTCCCTGGTGCGCCCGGCCACCGCCACCTCGCGCGCCGCGAGCACCGGGAGCAGCTCGCCCCGCTCCTCCGTCACCTCACCCGCCACCGCCGCGAGCCGGTCGCCGATCCGCTGCGCGTACGCGGCCAGGAACGACTGCCGGAACGACTTCGTACGCTTGCGGCCGCCCGCCCGCTGCTCCGCCTCGGCCCGCGTCATCGCCGCCGTGGCCTGCACGAGCAGCGACGTGTGGAGCAGCTCGACGGCCTCCAGGTCCGACGCGAAGCCGACGACCGTCGAGAAGCCGAACGTGCCGTTCCACACCGCCTCGCAGCGGTTCGCCCCGGCGACCGCCGCCAGCAGCACCGCCTTCGCCGTCTCGTAGGGCGCGTCGACGCCGATCCGGCAGGCCGAGGGCGCGTCCTTCGCGCGCGTACGGGACGCGAGCAGCGCCTCGTCGACCGAGTGCCGGGCCATCAGCTCCTGCGCCTTCGCCGACAGCGCCTCGGCCTCGGGCGGGTACCCGGTCGCCTCCGCCTTCGCGAGCAGGGCCCTGATCCGGGCCAGGGCGCGCGGCTCACCGGCCACGGGCACCGTCAGCGCCTCGCCGGGCACCGGACCGGCCGGTTCGAGCGCGGGCAGCCGCAGCAGCAGCCGGTACAGCTCCAGGGCCGTCGTCGCGGCCGAGAACCGGTCGGTGCGCGGGGCGCCGCCGTCCCCGGGCAGGGCGTCCAGCTGGGCGGCCCAGCGCGGCGGCAGCACGTCGTAGCGCCCGGTCTCCGCGCGGATCAGCCGCGCCACGAGACGGACGTGCGGTGCGTCGTGCGCCGTCTCGCGCACCACCGCGCGCAGCAGGTCGGCGGGCTGCCAGCCGCGCTCCCACGCGCGGCGCACGAGCTCCTGGCCGCGCAGGGCGAGTTCCGTGTCGGACGCCGGGTCGGCCGCGAGGAGGGAGGCGCCCGTGTCGACGTCGCCGTCGGTTCCGTACAGAGCCGTGGCGAAGGCGCGATCGACGGTGCCTTCACTCATGCCGTGTCTCCGTCTCCTCGTCCCGTGGTGTGCCGTCCCCGATGATCCCAGGGCGGGGCCGCGGGCGCGGTGCCGGGCGGGATTGTCAGTGGCCGGTGTGAGACTCGCTGCATGACCGGACCGGCCGGACGCTGGGCGCTCGCTCCCACCGAGTCCGGCGGCGCGGACCTCGCGCCGCTGGGCGACGACGGGCTGCCCGCGGGGCCCGTCGTGCGGGAGCCCGACCTGGCCGCGGCCGTGCGGTCGCGGCCGGACGTCACGCGCTGGGTCTGGCGCGACACCCACGCCGTGTACCCGGCGCTGCTGGCCGCCGGCGTCCGCGTCGAGCGCTGCTACGACATCGAGGCCGCGGAGAATCTGCTGCTCGGGCGCGAGGGCCGGCACGGAGAGCCCCGTTCCGCGGCCGCCGCCTTGGCCCGGCTGCACCACGCACCGGTGCCCACGGACCCGCCACCGCGCATGGCAGCGCCCGGCTCCCAGTCCTCCCTCTTCGAGCCCCGCCCGCCGGTGGTCATCCCGCTGGCCGGGCTCCTCGAGGTGTACGCGGAGCAGCAGCGCCGGCACGCGGCGGCCACCCACCCGGACCGGATGCGGCTCCTGACGGCCTCGGAGTCGGCCGGGATGCTCGTCGCCGCCGAGATGCACGCCGCGGGCCTGCCCTGGCGGGCCGACGTGCACCGCGCCGTCCTGCACGAGCTGCTCGGCGAGCGGTACGCGGGCGGCGGCGAGCCGCGCCGCCTGGCCGAGCTGGCGGACGAGGTGTCGGCCGCGTTCGGCAGACGGGTGCGCCCGGATCTGCCCGCGGACGTGGTGCGGGCGTTCGGTGCGGCGGGCATCAGGATCACGTCGACGCGGCGCTGGGCGATCGAGTCGCTCGACCATCCGGCCGTCGCCCCGCTGCTCGCGTACAAGACCCTGTACCGGATCTACACGGCGCACGGCTGGTCGTGGCTGCAGGACTGGGTGCGCGACGGCCGGTTCCGCCCCGAGTACCTGCCCGGCGGCACCGTCTCCGGCCGCTGGACGACCAACGGCGGCGGTGCGCTCCAGATCCCCAAGGTCATCCGGCGCGCGGTCGTCGCCGACCCGGGCTGGCGGCTCGTCGTGGCCGACGCGGCGCAGATGGAGCCGCGCGTGCTCGCCGCGATCTCGCGGGACCCCGCCTTCATGGAGGTCTCCTCCCGCCCCGGCGACCTGTACCAGGCGATCTCGGACCGCGCGTTCTCCGGCGACCGCGACCGGGCCAAGATCGCCGTCCTCGGTGCCATGTACGGGCAGACCTCGGGCGACGGCCTGAAGAACCTGGCCCTGCTGCGCCGCCGCTTCCCGCGCGCCGTCGCGTACGTCGACGACGCGGCCCGGGCCGGCGAGGAGGGGCGCCTCGTGCGCACCTGGCTGGGGCGCACCTGCCCGCCCGCGGTGACCGGCGACGCCGCCGACGCGCAGGAGGCCGGGCTGCCGCAGGACGACACCCCGGACCCGGCGTACGGCCACGCCTCCTCGACCGACTCCCGCGCCCGCGGGCGCTTCACGCGCAACTTCGTGGTCCAGGGCAGCGCCGCCGACTGGGCCCTGCTGCTCCTCGCCGCGCTCCGCTCCGACCTGGCCGCGCTCCGCGCCGAGCTGGTCTTCTTCCAGCACGACGAGGTGATCGTGCACTGCCCCGAGGAGGAGGTCGAGCGGGTCACCGAGGCGATCGACCGGGCGGCGGCGACGGCGGGCCGCCTGACGTTCGGGGAGACGCCGGTGCGGTTTCCGTTCACGGTGGCGGCGGTGGAGTGCTACGCGGATGCCAAGTAGGGGGTGGCGCGGGCGGGCATGTGCCGGGCGGCGCTGTGGACATGGGGCGGGCGGGCACGTGGTGGGCGCCGCGGGCCGGGTAGCGGATTCGTCACGTCCGTCACAGAGCAGAATCCGCGCAACCGGCGGCACGGGCGGCGGCATCCTCACCGGTGTCCCCGATCATGCAGGGGCCGCGGCTGCGCCGCACGGCCCGGAGGAGAGTGACGACCATGACCGTGCCCGGTTCCCGTACCGCCCCCGCCCGCCGCACCGCCCGCGCGGCCGCCGCCGCCCTGGTCACGGGGCTGATCGTGCTCGGCGCGAGCGCCTGTGGCCCGGAGGACGGGCAGACGGACGAGGCCGCGTCGAGCCCGTCCCCGGCCGCCTCGTCGCCCTCCTCGTCGTCCTCGGGATCGGCGTCGGCGGAACCCAGCGCCGCCCCCTCGGACGGCTCCTCCGACGGCACGTCGGACGGCGCCTCGGCCGACTACGAACACGTCTGCGGCGACGGCGCCCTGCCGGGCGGACTCTCCGCCGAACAGCGCGACATGCTGACCCTCGTGGACCACTACAAGGACGCGATGGACGACGAGGACACCGCCCGCGGCAAGCAGCAGCGCGAGGAACTCGTCCGCAACGGCGTCGCCCCCGCCTACCTCGGCACCTTCCGCGCCTGGGAGCAGGAGCACTCCGCCGACGGCATCTTCCGCAAGCCCGTGGGCACGTCGCCGCAGTGCTGGGACGTCGTCGCACCGCCCGCGATCGGCGGCAAGAAGACGATCGTCCTCAACTACCACTGGTTCGAGGACAACGACGCCCGCGTCGTGTTCCAGCTCGACAAGGTGCGCGACGGCGGCACGGTGTTCCTGAAGGTCACCGACTCGCCGCTCTGACGGCCCGCTCTGACGGCCACCCGGGCGCCTCCCCGGTCACCTCTCCGGTGGCCTCTCCGGTGGCCTCTCCGGTGGCCTCTCCGAGGCGGGCGGGCCGGCCGTGGCCACCGGGACGTCACGCCGACCGGGCCACCCCGAGCAACCGCAGGGCCGCCTCCGGCAGTTCGTGCCCCTTGAGCCACACCGCGTGCAGCAGCCGGCGCAACGGGACCGCCGGGTCGACCTCCACCTCGACCAGCCGCCCGTGGTCCACGTCCTCGTGCACGGCCAGCGCGGAGAGCACCGCGGGGGCCAGGCCCCGGGCCGCGGCGCTGCGCAGGGGCGACGTCGAGCCCAGTTCGAGCACCGGCACGGCCACGCCGTCGTACGGGCGCAGCGCCTTCTCCAGGGTCTCGCGGCTGCCGGAGCCGGGCTCGCGCAACAGCAGCGGGGTGTCGGCGAGTTCGCGGCCGCTCAGCGGGCGGCGCCGCCGCGACCAGGGATGGCCGGGCGCCACGACCACGGCCAGCCGGTCCCGGCCGACGACGGTGCGGTGCAGATCGTCCGGAACCCAGGGCCCCTCGACGAACCCGAGGTCACAACTCCCGCGGCGCAGCGCCTCGATGACCCCGGAACTGTTGGTGACGGTGAGCCCGACCTGCGTACCCGGAGCCTCCTCGCGCAGGGCGACCAGCCAGCCCGGCATCAGTTCCTCGGCGATGGTGAGGCTCGCGGTCACATGGAGCCGGTGGTCCTGCCGGGAACGCAGCGCGGCCGCGCCCTCGACGAGCGCCTCGGCCTGCTCGAGCAGCGAGCGCGCCCAGTCGCCGACCACGGCACCGGCCGGGGTCAGCCGGGACCCCGAGGTGGAACGGTCGAGCAGGCGCAGCCCCAGCCGCCGCTCCAGCGTGCGCATGCGGGCGCTGGCGGAGGGCTGACTGATGCGCAGCCGCGCGGCGGCCCGGCCGAGGCTCCCGGTCTCGGCGACGCTGACCAGCAAGTGGAGGGCGTGCAGATCGGGCAGCGGACGCGGACCGGCGTCACCACCGCCCGCCCCGCCACTGCCACCACTGCCACCACTGCCGCTACCGCCGCCGGGCTCTCCCTCCGCGCTCACCACCGCACTCCTCCTGCCCTCACCTGACCCGGAACGGGTCATAGCCGAACCCACACCCCATAGCCGAACTCTATGACCTCCTCACAAGATCGCGTCTAGTCGGCGCCACGGACCCGGCGCAGGCTGGGAGCCATGGTTCTCATCGGCCCCTCGCGCCGCACGTCAGCGCCCCGCAGCGCCCCCCGCGCCACCGCCGTCGCCGTACCCGGAGCGCACCTCGCGCCGGGCCTGGCGCTCGCGGCCGCCGGCGTCGCGGCGGCCTACGGGGTGCACGCGCTGGTGCCGGCCGTCCCGACACTCACCGCAGCCGTCGTGCTCGGTGTCGTCGCCGCGCACCTGCCGGGGGCGGCGCCGCTGGTACGGGGCGTGGGCCGACCGGGGCTGTCGATGGCGGGCAAGCGGCTGATGCGGCTCGGCATCGTGCTGCTCGGCCTCAAACTGAGCCTCGGCGACGTGGTGGGCCTGGGCTGGCAGGCCCTCCTGATGGTGGCCGGGGTCGTCCTCATCACGTTCTTCGGGACGCAGTGGCTGGGCCGCCGGCTCGGCCTGTCGGACGACCGGTCGCTGCTCGTGGCCACGGGGTACGCCATCTGCGGCGCCTCCGCGATCGGCGCGGTCAGCGGCGCCCTCGGCAAGGACGCCGACGACGAGCAGCACGAGGCGGAGGTCGCGTCGTCGATCGCCCTGGTCACCCTGTGCGGCACGCTCGCCATCGCGGTCCTGCCCCTGCTGCGGGGCCCGCTCGGCCTGGACCCCACGGAGTTCGGCCGCTGGGTCGGCGCCGGCGTCCACGACGTCGGCCAGGTCGTCGCCACGGCCCAGACCGCCGGGCCGCAGGCCCTGACCGAGGCCGTCCTGGTCAAGCTGATCCGCGTCGCGATGCTGGCCCCGCTGGTCGCCGGGGTCGCCCTGGCCCGCCGCCGCTCCCGCCAGGCGCCCACGGACCCCGCGGCGCCCTCGGAGAAGACGGCGCGTCCGGCGCTCTTCCCCCTCTTCGTCGCGGGCTTCCTCGCGATGGTCGCCCTGCGCACGACGGGCCTGCTCGGCACGGCGACCCTGAACGCCGCGGACTCCGCCCAGGAACTCCTCCTCGCCGCCGCCCTGTTCGGCCTCGGCACCGCGGTCCACCTCCCGACCCTGTCCCGCTCGGGCGGCGCCCGCACGGCCCTGCTGGGCCTCGCCTCCTGGATCCTGGTCGCGGGGGCGGCGTACGGCGGGGTCCTGCTGACGGGATGACGGGCGCCCGCGGGACCACGCGGTCACACCGGTACGGCCGCCACGGGCAGAGTGCCCCGTGACGGCCGTACCGGTGTGTGGTGCGGCGTGTCAGCCGCGGTGCGTCAGCGGGTCTCCCCCACCAGCACCGGCTGCTCCGGGTTGGTCGGTGCGGCGTCCACCGGCTTGTCGGCCGCGGCCTTCGCAGCCGCCTCCGCCGCCGCCTTGCGGGCGGCGACCCGGCGCAGGTACACGTTGTTGAGCACCAGGGCGAGCGCGGTCAGGGCGGCGCCGACCACCTGCATGCCCGCCGGGATCACGCCGGTCAGCGCGGAGATGATGAACGCCGTCACCGGAACGACGTCCATGAAGAGGACACCGTTGAGCGGGCCGAGGTACTTGTTGCCGAAGTTCCAGCCGAGCACGCCGACGAAGCCCGCGATGATGCTCATGTAGGCCAGCTCGGGAAGGACCGTGACCACGGCGTCGCCGCTCGGCACGGGAACCCCGCCGGTGGCGAGGATGACGGCCGTGATGACGGTGGCGCTCACCAGGCCGAGAGCCGTGGTGACGGCCGTGTACTTGATCGGCGACCAGGTCGGGAAGTACGAGGCGCCCGAGGTGTAGATGACCCAGCACAGCGCGGCGAAGAGCAGCAGGGCGTCCGGGCCGAGGTCCGACGCGTGCGAGAACAGCGAGGTCAGGCTGCCGTCGGAGACCACCAGGAGGACGCCGACGAAGGACATGCCGATGAACGCCAGCGCACCCTTCGGCGGAACGACCTTGCGCAGGACCCAGTTCACCAGGAAGCCCATCATCGGCATCGTGGCCATCATGATCGACGCGTTCAGGGCGCCCCGGGCCCCGATGAGGTCCTGCCCGAAGAACACCAGGAACTGGAATCCGGCGAAGCCCGCCGTCCCGAACAGCCAGGCGAGGCCGATCCGTTCGCCCTTGAGCCGGAAACCGGCCGTGCCCTCGCGCACCCGGAGGAAGACCAGGAACATCGCCCCGGCGATCGCGTACCGCATGCAGGTGAAGGTGAAGGGGTCGATGTGCTTCAGGGTGACGTCCATGAGGGGGAACATCGCGCCCCAGGACACGGTGGCCAGGAGGCACAGCAGCACGCCTCGGCCGTAGTTCTTCTGCTCGTTCATGACTCTTCCTGTCGGGGTGGGGGACATCGGATGCGGAGCGCTGCGGGGTGCAGCGGTCACGCGGGGACGGGTTCCGCGAGGCGGGCGGCGGCCTCGGCGAGGACGGACGGCAGCACCGTCCGGAGCAGGTGCCCGGCGCGCACCTTGCCGGTCGGGCTGTACGGGATGGCGTCGACGGCGATCACATACGCGGGCAGACACGGCACGCGCCGCGCGCAGGAGGCGGCGACCGCACGCCGCCCCGTCTCCAGCCGCTCGGCGGAGACCGGCGCGAACGGCACGATCAGGACCTCCTCGCCCGAGTCCTGCAGCCTGGTGCGCAGCACGGCTGTCTCGCGGACGCAGGGCAGGTCCATCAGGTCGTTCTCCAGGCCGAAGATGTTGACGTCGAGCGGCTTGCCCTCGACCGCCCTGGAGACGCCGTCGTTGCGTCCCGTGAGTTCGAGACGGCCGGCTTCGTCGATGAACCCGCTGTCCCCGGTCAGCAGGAACCGCTGGGTGCGTCCGCCGTGGTCGAGGTCGAGGAACTCGGGCTCGGCCGAGGCGTAGGAGTCCATCAGCTGGTAGCTGGCGATCGCCACGCGTCCCCGGGTGCCCTTGGGCACGGGGCGGTTGTCCGGGTCGAGGACCGCGACGGTGTTGCCGGGCATCGGGCGGCCCGACCGGCACGGCGCCACGTGCAGCTCCTCGGGCCCGATCATGACGTTCACGCCGGTCTCGGTCGTGCCGTAGTACAGGTGCAGGACCGGGCCGAGGCGGTCCCACGTGTTGTTGACGACCCAGCGGTTGAGGTGGCGGCCCCCCGAGAGCACGAAGTGCAGCCGGGACGTCTTGTGCAGGTGCTCGGACGCCGGGTGTGCGACCACGCGCTTGAGGACCGGCGGGACCATGAGCGTGGTGGACACACCCTCGTCCTGGATCAGCCGGATCAGCGCGTCCGTGTCGTCGTACGGGCCGAGGACGACGGTTCCTCCCAGGGCGAGGAAGATCCGCGCCCAGCCCGGTCCCGAGGCGTGGTAGAGCGGCACCGTCACCAGGTGGACGTCATCCTCGTCGAAGGAGTACTGGTCCACGAGATCGGCGAAGCGGCGCGCCTCGAACGAGGCCCGTCGGATCACCAGCTTGGGCACGCCGCTGGTGCCGGAGGTGAAGGAGAACGCCTCGAAGGGCTGCTCCACCGGCTTCGGTTCACCCGGCCGGCTCCGGAGCAGGTCCGTGAAGCCGACGCCCACGCGGTCGTCCGGATCGGTGCCGTCCAGCCGGATGTCGAGCAGCTCCCGGCCCTCGGGCCAGCCCGCCTCGGTCAGCGCGGCGCGCTGCTGCCCACTGCTGATCACCACGGTCGGGCGCAGCTGCTCCAGCGCGCCGGCGATCGCCTCAGGACCGGAGGTGTAGTCGAGCCCGACGCACGGGATGCCGAGGGAGGACACCGCCGCCATGGCGACGACGAGCTCCCAGCGGTTCTCCGCGACGAAGACGGCGCGGGCTGGTCGTATGTCGGGCAGCCGCTCCTCGATCGCGGTGGCCACTCTGACCACCTTGTCGGCGAGGCTGGCCCAGGTCAGGCGGACCTCCCCGTCGACAAGGGCCACATGTCCGGAGCGGTGCTCCGCGTGCTTGCGCAGATCCGTGAGCTTGATCATTGCTGTCACTTCCTTCCGGCGGAAACGGGAACGGCAGGTGCGGAAACGGGTACGGCGGGTGAGGCGGGGACGGCCGGCCCGGCGGGCACCCCGTAGGCGGCCGTGGACGATCCGGGCTGGTGCAGCGTGTAGATCTCGCAGCCGCTGGAGCGCAGTGCGTCGATCTCGCCGAGGGTCCGGTCGCACAGGCGCTCGCCCGGCACGGTGATCGGGATGCCCGGCGGGTACGCGATGATGAAGTGGTCCGAACTGCCCTGTCTCAGCGCCTCGGACGTGACGCGGTACGTGCGCTGGATGGTGCGCAGCGCGTCGAGGAGCCGGAGCAGCGTGGCCTCGTCGACACCGATGTGGACGTGGAAGAGCACGGCGTCGCCGCTCTCCCGCGCCACGTAGAGGGCGTACTCGTCGAAGAGGATGCGGCGGAAGTCGGCCGCGGCCATGCCCAGCGCGCTGATGTCCACGAGCACCCGCGTCGGGTCGTCGCTGACCAGCAGAGCGGGATCGGCCAGGTGGCCTTCCGGCCCGAGGGTCCGGTAGGCCGACAGACGCGGGTCGGTGTCGAGTTCGGTGCGCAGGGCGCGGGCCAGGTTCAAGGACCGGTCCAGCAGCTGCTCGCCCTCGGTCTCGGCCTGCCGCCGGGCCAGATCCAGGCTCGCGAGCACCGGCCAGCTGGGCGACGTGGTGTGGTGCTGGAACAGCGCCCCCGCGGTGCGCTCCTGCACCTCGCCGTCGCCGATCAGGTGCAGGTACGAGCCCTGCCGCAGAGCCGACATCGACTTGTGCGCCGAGTGCGTGACGGCGACGTTCGGCGGATGGGGGTCCCCGGCGCGGCGCAGGCTCTCCACGGCGTGCAGCGCGGTGAGTCTGCGCAGCTCGGGGTGGTAGCGGTGCATGGCGCCCCAGGCCTCGTCGACCAGCACCGACACCCCGGGGTGCGCGGCGGCCAGTTCGGCGAGCACGGTGGGCAGGTCGTAGCGGACTCCGTCGTACGACACCGCGGACAGGACGACGGTGTCGTAGGGCCGGCCCTTGTCCACCGCCGCGCGGAACGTCGCGAGCAGGCCCGGCAGGTCACCGAAGCTGCGGGGGCAGTCGTCACAGCACTTCTGCATCGCGGCGTAGGTCACGTCCACGGCGAGGGTGTTGAGCACGAAATGCACCGACTGGTGGCAGCTGCGGTCCGCCAGAACGCGGCCGCCCGGCCGGGTCAACGCCGTGAGGGCGACCCGGTTGGCCGTGCTGGTGCCGGTCGACAGGAAGAACGTCGCATCGGCGCCGAAGCTCTCCGCGGCCAGCCGCTGGGCCTCGCGGAGCGGGCCGCGCGGCCGGAAGAACGAGTCGAGCATCGTGCCGCTGTAGGACACGTCGGAGGCGAGTTGTGCCGCGCCGAACAGCGCCTCGTAGGACGCCCTGATCTGCGAGTCTCGGATCGACCGGCCGTGCGAGAGAGGAAGCGCGTGGAACGAGGCGATGTCCCGGCGGGCGACCGCCAGCACGGCATCGGCCAGCGGCGTCCTGCTCGCCCCGTGACTCCCGGGAGTCAGGGCCGGACGGCCCTCCCCCGGGTAAGGAGTGGAGCTGGTGGGTTCGGTCATGCACTCCATAAAACAGAACCTTCGCGAAGGTATGAAATTGCATCGAGAACCTTGATGAACGCCGCGCCGCCGAAGGAGGCGGGCCCCCGCGCACGTCCGCCCGGCGACCAGCACCGCCCTCCGGACCGCCCCGAGAACGAGCGCCGCCCGGAGGGCGGGCAGGGCGCCGACCGGACGTGCGCGACACGACCGCGCGGCACCCCTCCGAACACGGCAGCCGGACGGGCGCGACGGCCCTAGGGCCTGTCCGGCGGATCATGTCGCGG
>NZ_WWIA01000210.1 GCF_009870065.1 Streptomyces sp. SID5785
CGGACGCCGAACGGGGTCTCCTGCACGACGTAGAGGTCACCGCCGATGAGAGCGTCCGCCTCGGCCGCCTCGTAGCGGGCCGCGATGCGGAACGGGCCCACTCGGCCGGGCGGACGCGGGAGCACGGCCAGCTGCACGGCCTCCGAGATGCCGCGCGCGGTGGCGAGACGTCGCCCGTGCCAGGCCACGACGACATGGAGCGCCACGGCGATACAGCCCACGAGGAGTTGCGTCACCATCTCGGTGATCGCGGTCGGGTCGCCGGCGGTGCCGTTGCGGAACTCGAGCCCCGCCTGGACGGCAAGGGCCAGCACCGCCACCGCCGCGGTTCCGCGCAACGTGTAGAACGGTGCGATGAGCAGGGGCGCCGTCTCGAAGAAGGGCGGAGAGGTGAATCCCGCGGGCGTCGCCAGGTAGAAGGCGGCACCGGCCGCTATCAGGGGCAGCGGCAGGAGCCGGACGACGCGCACGGCACGCGTCTCGATCTGATCGGAACCGTGACGCGCGCCGAACCGGCGGGGGAGGTCGAGCATGGTGGAGCTTCTTTCGTGTGGGCGCAGGTCAGGCGGCGTCCTCTCGGTGCCGGACCGCTCGCACGTCACGCGGAGTGCGCCCGCTGCCGCATCTCCCATGCGGCAGCGGGCTGTTCGGAGGGGCGGCGTACGGCACAGGTTGCCGTGGGATCCGTACGCCGCGCGCCTGTAGGAGGCCGCTCCCGAGGCCGGGCGCAGCCGCTGCGGTCAGGCCGCGGAGGTGAGCTGGACGGCGCCCGGGTCGGTCGACGGCGCGATCGGGGCCGGGACGGGCGGCTGGTCCGGGTCGGGCGTGGGGTCAGGCGTGGGGTCGGGCGCAGGGGCCTGCTCCAGCCAGGAGGACAGCGAACCGTCCGGGCTCAGCACGACGTGCATCCCGTTGTGCTCGCCCGCCGCGGAGCGCCCGTCGGCGTCCAGGGTGCCCAGTCCCGCCACCACGGCCTGCCAGTGGCTCGGGGACAGTTTGTAGATGCGTGCCAGAGTGCCGTCGGCGAGTGTGTCGTTGCGGACGTGCTCACGCTTGCCGGGCTGCGGTGCGGGCTTCGGCCGGGGCTTGGCCCGGTCCGCCCACGAGGAGACCTTGCCGGTGGCGGTGAGCCTGACGTGGAGGCCGTTGAGGTCGGCGCGGTCCGTCTTGCCGCGTGACGCCTTCAGCAGGGCGATCTTCTTGCCCTTGTAGAGGATGTCGGCCTGGTACGTGTACCGGCCGAGCTTGTAGACCTTCGCCGTGTGGTGCGTCGCGGCGAGCTTGACGGTCGCGACGTGGACGCGCTTCACCGTGGACCGGTGGGCGGCACTCTGCGCAGCGGCGGGGCTGTGCTGCGGGGCCGCGAGGGCGCCGGAGGCCGCACCGAGACTGATCGCGGCGGTGGCGGTGACCGTGATGATGCTGGTGCGCAGGGCGCGGGGGGTCATACGCATGATGAAAGAGGGCCCCTTCCGGGTCACGGTTCCAGGAGGTGATGGCCGCGCGAGCCGGTTGCTCCGAGGCGACATCCACGAAGCTACGCATCTCACGTCAAGGCCATCCATAGATGATGTAACGGTCAAATCGCAGAAATTGCGCATATTGTTCTCGGTGGACGAGGTGCGGCCGCAATATTTCCCGTGGGTGGGCTCGGCGCCTGCCCGCCCGGCGACAACAGGCCCACTCCCGACGAGGCCCACTCCCGATCGGGGCGCCCGATCGACGCCCGGACGGCCGCCGCAGGCGCTCAGCAATGGAGTACCCGTGCCAGGGCTCGTAGGCTGTGCGTATGCCTATCAAGCCAGGGACCGTCACCGCCAAGGGGCGCGAGACCAGGCGGCGCATCGTGGCCGCCGCTGCACAGCTGATGTTCGAGCGGGGCGTCGCGGACACGACGATCGAAGAGGTCCGCACCCGGGCCGCGGTGAGCAATTCGCAGATCTACCACCACTTCGCGGACAAGACCGCCCTGGTGCGCGCCGTGATCGAGCACCAGTCGAACGCGGTCATCGAGCCGCAGGAACAGCTCTTCGCGCGCCTCGACACGATGGACGGCCTGCGCCAGTGGCGGGACTTCGCCGTGGCCCGCCAGCGCGAGCTGAACTGCCGTGGCGGCTGCCCGATCGCCTCCCTGACCCATCAGCTCGCGGAGAACGACGAGCCGGCACGGCTCCAGCTCGCCCACAGTTTCGCGCGCTGGTCCGCGGGCCTTCGCGCGGGGCTGGCGGCCATGCACGCAAGCGGCAGGCTGCGCCCGGACGCCGACCCCGAGGCCCTGGCGCTCGCGCTGCTGGCCGCCCTGCAGGGCGGCCTCCTGCTGACCCAGCTCGGCCGGGACACGAAGCCGCTCGAGACGGCACTCGACACGATGCTCGCCCACATCGAGGCGCAGACCGTCTGAGCGCAATCCCGTGCCGGCACCCTTGAGGACTGGCATTGCGATGCCATTTCTCGTACGCAACTCTGGACCGTGCATACCAGTACGGGCGTGACTCACCGACCAGAGGGACGATCATGACCACCACCCCCATCTCCGACCAGGTCGCCGCACTCGAGGCGGGCATGGCTCAGCAGGTGCCGACCGACGTCCTCGCACCGTTCGCCGAGGAGCGCCGGCAGCTGGCCGCAGACGGCGTGCCCACAGGCGTGGCCGTCCCGGGCTCGCAGCTCACCGACGCCGAGGTGCTCGACGCCCACGGCAAGCCGGTCACCCTGCACGAGGCGCTCTCCGGCAGGCCCGCCGTGGTGGTCTTCTACCGCGGCGCCTGGTGCCCGTACTGCAACCTGGCCCTGCGCACCTACCAGGCCGAGCTGGCCGAGGCACTCGCGCAGCGCGGCGCCGCGCTGGTGGCGATCAGCCCGCAGAAGCCCGACGGCTCACTGACCATGCAGGAGACCAACGAGCTCACGTTCACCGTGCTCTCCGACCCGGGCAACACGGTCGCCGCGAGCCTGGGCATCCTCACGGAAGCAACCGACGGCGCCAAGGCATCGCAGGCCGCCCTCGGGCTGGACGTCGCCGCCGCCAACGCGGACGGCACCGCTGTCGTCCCGATGCCCACCACCCTCATCACCGACGCCGCCGGGACCATCCAGTGGGTGGATGTCCACCCCGATTACGCGACCCGCAGCGAACCGGCCGCGATCCTCGCCGCCTACGACGCCGCTCTCTGAGAGGAGACAGCCTCACCAGCGGTGAGGGTGCCGGCCCGGCCGCGCCCCGGTCGCGACCCCTCGGATCCGGACATACGCTCCGAAACGTGATCCGCATACCCGCTGCCCGCGCTGCCGCCGCGGCCACCGTGCTGGCACTGCTCTGGCTGGTGCTCGGCCCCCTCGGCGCGGTGCGGGCCGACGATCCGGTCACCCTGAACCGGACCGGGCAGATCACCGACAAGGTCGGAGCGCTCGGGGGCCGCAAGGGCGTCACCGCCGACGCGCTCGACCAGCTCGACAGCAGCCGCGGCATCCAGCTGTTCGTGGTCTACGTGCGCGGCTTCTCGGGCCGCTCCGCGCAGGACTGGGCCGACGCCACCGCCGATCGCAACGGGCTCGGGCTCGACGACGTACTGCTCGCCGTCGCCACGCACGACCGTCAGTACGCGTTCTCCGTCGACCAGGACTCGCGGCTGACCGACGCCCAGATCAACGACATCGCCTCGACCGCCGTCGAACCGGCGCTGCGCAAGAACGACTGGGCGGGCGCCGGCATCGGCGCCGCGAACGGGATCGACGCGGTCGTGACCGGACAGCCCGTCCCCGCACCCACCGTCACGCCCGGTGACGCCGACCCCGGTGGAGGCGGTGACAGCGGGGGCACCGGTACCGGCGATCTCGTGCTTCCGGTGATCGCCGTGGGCGGCGCCGGGGCTCTCGCCGCGTACGCGTTCACCCGCCGCAGGAAGCGGGCGCCGAAGGGCACCGCACAGGGCGGCGGCAGCAGCGGGCAGGGCTGGGGGCGCAAGCCGGAGCTCACCCCGCTCCCCGAGCTCGACAAGCAGGCCCGGCGGATGCTCGTGGAGACCGACGACGCCGTGCGGACCAGCACGGAGGAACTCGGGTTCGCCACGGCCCAGTACGGCGAGGACGCCGTCACACCGTTCCAGGAGGCGCTGACCTACGCCCAGGCCGAGCTGACCTCCGCGTTCAAGCTGCGCCAGCAGCTCGACGACGCCTTCCCCGAGGACGATCCGACGAAGCGGCGGATGCTGGACGAGATCGTCACACGGTGCGGCGAGGCGCAACGCCGCCTCGACCACGAGTCGGAAGGCTTCGACCGGCTGCGTTCCCTGGAACAGAACGCGCCGGAGGCGCTGTCCAACGCCGAGCGCTCCTTCCGCGAGCTGACGGCGCAGACCGGCCGGGCCCAGGAGACCCTTGCCGAGGCGGGTACGCGGTACGCCCCGTCGGCACTGTCCCCCGTCGCGGGCCACCTCGAACAGGCCAAGGACCGGCTGGTGTTCGCCACCACCAACCTCAACGAGGCGCGGCAGAGCGTCGACGCGGGCGACAGCGGCAAGGCGGCCGTGTTCCTGCGAGCCGCGGAGGGCGCCATCGACCAGGCCGGCACGTTCGTCACGGCGATCGAGCGGCTCTCCGGCGAACTCGCGGAGGCCCAGGACAAGCTGCCCGCCGCGCTGACCGAGTCGGAGACCGACCTCGCCGACGCGCGCGGCCTGCTCACCGGCACGGCGCAGGGCGTGTCCACCGCCGATCTGCGGGGCCGCATCGCCCGCGCCGAATCGGTCCTCGCCGGGGTGCGCAAGGAGGTCGCGGCCGGTCCGTACGATCCGATCGACGCACTGCGCCGGGTCGAGGAGGCGGACACCGCGCTCGACGAGGCGCTCGCGGCGGCGCGGGAGCGCGAGGCGGGCACCGCGCGGGCCAGGCAGCTCCTCGCGCAGGCACTGCTGACCGCCCGCAGCAGCACCGGCGCCGCCTCCGACTTCATCACCACGCACCGCGGCGCGGTCGGCAGCGAGGCCCGCACCCGGCTCGCCGAGGCCGAGCGGCACCTGACGGGCGCGCAGGCCGGCGAGAGCGTCGACCCGGCCGCCGCACTCGGCGAGGCGCAGCAGGCCGACGCACTGGCCCGGCAGGCGCAACAGCTCGCCGAGCGGGACGTGCGCGGCTACGGCAATCCGTACGGGGGCGGCGGGCGCAGCAGCGGCGGGATG
>NZ_WWIA01000211.1 GCF_009870065.1 Streptomyces sp. SID5785
GGGGTGCCGCCTTGCCCACCCGTGCCGCCCCTGGCGGCAGACTGCCCAAGGCGGTGGCGATCGGGCCGCGTGCCCGGAGCTCGGGTTCGCCGGGTCCGAGGCGGAGACGGTTGCGCCCGGTGCCGGGGCGAGCGCCCCTGGAGGGGCGGGATGGTGGGATCGGGGCGGCGTGACAGCGCGGGCCTGGGCGCACCGGAGCACCGGCGTATCAGGGACCCCGGGCCGGGCAACACATGCCCGGGCGGAAACCGATACGCCCGGCGCCGAGCCGACGGCGCCCCGGAGGGGGGCGGGACGGTGGGAGCAAGGTCGGGGCGACGGAGAGCCCCGGGCGTGGCCGCGCCCCGATCACCCCCTCCCGACGGAGTCCGGGGACAGACAGCCCGGGCCGGCCGGGTCGCCCCAACACGCACGTCAGCGCCGGTGCTGCTCCCGCCCCCAGTCCTGCCGCCCCGGGTAGGGCGGCTCCTGAGCCGGGGACGCGGCCTGCCCGGGGTAGGGCGGCTCCTGGCCCCCGGGTACGGCCTGCCCCGGGTACGGCTCCTGGCCTCCAGGCACGGCCTGTCCCGGGTACGGCTCCTGCGGCCATGCCTGCTGGGCGGCCGGCTCCTGAGCCCAGGGCGCCGGCTGGGCCGGGTAGGGCGACGGGGCCCGGGTCTGGGGCGTGGCCCCGTACGACGAGCGCGGCGGCGTAGAGGCGGCCTGCCCCGGCCCCGCGAACCAGCGCACGACCCCGTTCCGAGACCCCCGCATCGCGAGCGCGACCCGCGCCCCGGGCCGCCCGCCCATCCCCACCACGAGCAGCGCGACCACCGTGCCGAGCAGCAGACCGGCCGCCACGTCGTGCGGGTAGTGCACGCCGACGAAGACCCGGGAGAACGCCATCATGAGCGCCATCGGCACCGTCAGCAGCCCGATCCGCCGCCAGGCGAGCGCGAGCCCCACCGCGGCCCCGGCCGCGATCGTCGCGTGGTTGCTGGGGAACGACCAGTCCCCGTACGCCGGGCAGTCGATCAGCGACGGCAGTGCGCCGGAGACCGCCCGGCAGGGCCGCTCCTCGTCGATCCCCGACTTGATCAACTCGCTGGCCACGTACGCCACGGCCGTGCCGAGCGGCGCGAGCACGGCCACGGCGAGCGCGCGCGGGTCCCCGCGCCGGGCCCGCCACCACGCCGCGACGAAGAGCACGGCGAACAGCAGCAGCCCCAGTTCCGTCCACACCTCCATCAGGTCCTGGAACCAGGACGGGGTGTCGTGGGCGAACGACGTGATGTCGCGATAAAGGTCGGAGTCGATGGTTCCCATCTGACGGACAGTACGCAACGCGCGGGGGTGCTGACATCCGGCGGGCTTCTGTCGGGCGGCTGTCGGGCGTAAGCCGGGCGTAAGCCGGGCGCCCGTTCCACCCTGCCGGGAGACAGGCCTCCGCCGGCGCTGTCATGATGATGATCCGGAAAACCACGGGTCCAGGCGGCGGGTAGGGGCCGGACAACGGCCCGATCTCTCGTAAGGTTTGAGCCGTGGGATCTCTGCGCAATCCGATCGGGCCGCTTCCCTCCTCCATCTACTGGCGCCGGAGGGTCGTTCTGCTGTCCGTCGTGGCGCTCCTCGCCCTGCTGGCGCTGTGGATCGTCACCCTGGGCGGCGGCACGGGGAACAAGGGCGCCGGCGGCACCGACGGCAAGCATCCGACCGAATCCATCACCCCTGGCCCTTCGGGCTCGGGCCCCGCGATCAGCCAACACCCGGGCGGGCGTGACGAGTCGGGCGGTTCCGGCTCGGGAGGCTCCGGTGCGGGCGGCTCCGGCGGCGCGGACGGCGGGGCCGACTCCGGTGGCTCCGGCGGGAGTTCGGACGGGGCCTCGGGCGGCGGTGACGGCGCAGGCTCAGGGGGCGGCTCCGGCGACAGCGGCGCCACCTCGGGCGACCGGGTGCCGGCCGGGTCCAGCCTGCCGGACTGCACGACGGGCGGCGTGACCCTGTCCGTGCGCAGCATCCACAACTCCTACGGCCCCGACGACAAGCCCCGCCTCGTCCTGACCGTCGAGAACACCGCCGACAAGGACTGCAAGGTCGATCTCGGCCCGCGCACAGCGGTTCTGACGATCACGAAGGCGGACGGCGACAAGAAGTTCTGGTCCTCCGAGGACTGCCCGGCCGACGGCGGCGGGCTGCTGCTCCGCGTCCCCGCCGGCGGCAAGGTCACCCACACGCTCACCTGGGACCGCCGGCCGAGCGCCCCGCAGTGCGCGACGCCCTCCGCGGGCGCGGCGACGCCGGGCACCTACCTCGTCGAGGTCAAGGGCGCACAACTGAGCGGCGCGAAGGCCTCGTTCGTCCTCAAGGCCGACTGAGCCCCTCCCCGACGGGCCGATCCGGACCCGTACGGCGGGTGGGGGCGAGACCTGCACGACGAGAGGGGCGGGACCGCAAAGGTCCCGCCCCTCTCGTCTCTTCGTCTGCGTCCGCCCGCCCAGCCACGGAGCTGCGTACCTCGCTGGGCCACGGAGCTGCATACCTCGCCGCATTGCTGCACGCCTCGACGCCAAGCCGTCCGCCCCGCCGCGTGCGAGCTGCCTGCCCTGCCGCGGGAGCTGCCCGCCCCGCCGCAGAGCCGCACACCCCCGCCGCGGAGCTACACGTACCGCTCCAGGATCGACGACTCCGCGAGCCGCGACAGCCCCTCGCGGACGCTGCGCGCGCGGGCCTCGCCCACGCCGTCCACCGTCTGCAGGTCGTCCACGCTCGCCGCGAGCAGCTTCTGCAGTCCGCCGAAGTGCTCCACGAGCCGGTCGATGATCGCCCCGGGCAGCCGCGGCACCTTCGCCAGGAGCCGGAAGCCGCGCGGCGACACCGCCGAGTCCAGGGCCTCGGGCGAGCCCGTGTACCCCAGGGCGCGGGCCACGATCGGCAGTTCGAGCAGCTCGTTCTGGTGGAGGGCGTCCAGCTCCGCGAGCGCCTCGTCCACTGTGCGGGACCGCTTGGCCGTCGGCGCCGGCACGTAGTCCCTGATGACCAGTTCGCGCTCGGGCTCGACGCCCGCGATCAGCTCGTCCAGCTGGAGCGACAGGAGGCGCCCGTCGGTGCCCAACTCCACGACGTACTCGGCGATCTCCGTGGCGATCCGCCGCACCATCTCGAGGCGCTGGGCCACCGCCGTGACGTCCCGCACCGTGACCAGGTCCTCGATCTCCAGCGCGGACAGCGTGCCTGCGACCTCGTCGAGGCGCAGCTTGTACCGCTCCAGCGTCGCGAGCGCCTGGTTGGCCCGGGACAGGATCGCCGCCGAGTCCTCCAGGACGCGCCGCTGCCCGTCCACGTACAGGGCGATCAGCCGCATCGACTGGGACACCGACACGACGGGGAAGCCGACCTGCTTGCTGACCCGGTCCGCCGTGCGGTGCCGGGTGCCGGTCTCCTCGGTGGGGATCGTCGGGTCGGGGACCAGCTGGACGCCGGCCCGGAGGATCTTGTCGAGGTTCGACGAGACCACGATGCCGCCGTCGAGCTTGCACAGCTCGCGCAGGCGCGTCGCCGTGAACTCCACGTCGAGGACGAATCCGCCGGTACACATCGATTCCACCGTCTTGTCGGAACCGAGGACGATGAGACCGCCCGTATTGCCGCGGAGGATGCGCTCCAGGCCGTCACGCAGGCCGGTGCCGGGCGCGACCGCGCTCAGCGCAGCGCGCATCAGGCCGTCCGCACCGGAACTCCCGCCGGACTTGCCGGGACCTGTCGCCCGGTCGATGGCTGCCACTGCACTCCTCCGGATCGCAGACTCTGGGGTGCCCTGGGGTTCGTTCGCGTTCGTACGCACGGGCGAGACCAGGGCAAAGTCTACCGGCGCTCCTCCGTCTCCCGTGGGGCCTCTCGCCGACGGCTCCTCGGCAGCACCTGCAGTGCCTCTCCCATGTCGGCGACCTCCAGCACCTTCATGCCGGGCGGGATCTTGCCCGGATCGGCCGGTACCAGCGCGTGCGTGAAGCCCAGCCGGGCCGCCTCCGCGAGCCGGCGCTGCACCCCCGTGACCCGTCTGACCTCGCCCGCGAGGCCCACCTCGCCGATCGCCACGAGATTCTTCGGCAGCGGGGTGTCGCTCGCCGCGGACGCCAGCGCGAGCGCGATCGCGAGGTCGGCCGCGGGCTCCGACAGCTTCACGCCGCCGACCGTCGCCGAGTAGATGTCCCGCTTGCCCAGCGCGCTGATCCGGCCGCGCTGCTCCAGCACCGCCAGCATCATCGAGACACGCGACGTCTCCAGACCGGAGGTCGTGCGGCGCGGCGACGGGATCTGCGAGTCCACCGTCAGCGCCTGCACCTCGGCCACCAGCGGGCGGCGGCCCTCCAGGGTGACGGTCAGACAGGTGCCCGGCACCGGCTCCGCGCGCCGTGTCAGGAACAGACCGCTGGGGTCGGCCAGGCCCGTGATCCCCTCGTCGTGCAGCTCGAAGCAGCCGACCTCGTCCGTCGTCCCGTACCTGTTCTTCACCCCGCGGACCAGGCGCAGGCGCGCGTGCCGGTCGCCCTCGAAGTGCAGCACCACGTCCACCAGGTGCTCCAGCAGGCGCGGGCCCGCGATTGCGCCGTCCTTCGTGACGTGGCCGACCAGGAGCGTCGACATGCCGCGCTCCTTCGACGCCCGGATCAGCGCGCCCGCCACCTCGCGGACCTGCGCCATGCCGCCCGGCGCGCCGTCGATCTCCGGGGACGCCACCGTCTGCACCGAGTCCAGGATCAGCAGCGAGGGCTTCACCGCGTCCAAGTGGCCGAGGACCGCGGCCAGATCCGTCTCGGCCGCGAGATACAGGTGGTCGTCGATCGCCTTGATGCGGTCCGCGCGCAGCCGCACCTGGGACGCGGACTCCTCGCCCGTCACGTACAGCGTCCGGTGCTCCTCGGACGCCGACTTCGCCGCGACGTCGAGCAGCAGCGTGGACTTGCCGACGCCGGGCTCGCCCGCCAGCAGCACCACCGCGCCCGGGACGAGGCCGCCGCCCAGGACCCGGTCCAGCTCGGGCACGCCCGTCCCGCGCGCCGTGGCCTGCCGGCCGTCGACCTGGCCGATGGGCACCGCGGACGTCGTGACGCGGCCCGGGGCGGTCGTGCGCACCGCGGGCGCGCCGTACTCCTCGATCGTCCCCCACGCCTGGCACTCGGCGCAGCGGCCCAGCCACTTGGCCGTCTGCCAGCCGCACTCCGTGCAGCGGTACGACGGTCGGTCCTTGGCGGATTTGGTACGGGCAGCCATGCACCGAACCGTAGCGGGCGCCACTGACAGCACCCCGCGGGGCGCCACTGACAGCGCCCCGCGCGGAAGGCGCCGCCGTCGCCGCCCGTACGTGCGCTGGCCACGGAATACGGGCTTCCTGTCCTCTTTTGAGGGATCGTTTCACCCGTAAGGATTAAATGTGCTCAAGGGGGCGGAAGGGACCCGCACCGGCCCCTACGGTCGCACAGGTGATGAGCAGCAGGCCGGAACCCTCCACGCACACCACCGGCGCACACCGGGCGCACCGCGCCGGGGCGAGGCGCCCCGCGCCGCGCGCTGTTCCCCAGCGCCCGCCCGCGCGCTACGAGCCGTGTCTCGACGGCCTCTTCACGTACTGCCTCTCCATCCTCTGCGACCACGACGAGGCCATCGCCGCGCTCGGCGACGCCCTCGCGCTCGCGGAGCGGCGCGGCGGTCGTGCACCCGACGCCGCCGCCGACCGCCGGGCCTGGCTGTACGCGCTGGCCCGCTGGTCCTGCCTGCGCCGCATGGCCGAGGCGAAGCGGCGCAGGCAGGCCGGTCACGCCGCCGGTCAATCCGGTCACGCCGGTCGCGCCGCTCCTCAGCCCGCCGATCGAGCCGCCGCTCACGCCGCCGGGAGCGCGGGCAAGGCCCCCGGCGGCGGCAAGCCCACCGGCACCGGACCGGGCGCCGCGTCCGCCCCGGCGCCCGTGCCCACGCAGGAGGACGCCCTGCGCCGCCGGCAGCTCGCCCAGCTGGCCTGGCCCGAGGCCGCGGGCACGACCCCCGAGCAGCGCGAGGCCCTCGAGCTCGCCGTCCGGCACCAGCTCTCGCCGCGCGAGGTCGCCGCCGCCCTCGGCACCGACCCCGGCGTCACCCGCGAGCTGCTCTCCTCCGCCGCCTGCGAGGTCGAGCGCACCCGCGCCGCGCTCGCCGTCGTCGAGACCGGCACCTGCCCCAGCGTCGCCCGCCTCACGGGGGACCATCAGCTGCTGCTCTCCGCCGCCCTGCGCCGCGAGCTCGTCCGGCACGTCGACGACTGCCCGCGCTGCCGGCGCACCGCCGAGCGCGCTGCCCCCGGCGCCTGGCCGGGCACCTCCGTCACCCCGGCCGCGCTCCCGCTCGTCGAGGCCCCGCGCGCCGCCCTGCACCAGGCCATGCACGCCCCGCACCCGGGCGGCGCCCCGCGCTTCGACCGGCGCGGCTTCCCGATGGACCCCAAGGACCGTGCGGCCCGCCGTGACCGGCTGCGCGCCCGCGCCGTCACCACCACCGTCGTCGCCACCGTCGTGGCCGCGCCCGTGCTCGCCCTGTGGGCGGCCTACCGCGGCCCCACGACCGGCGAGGGCAGCGATGGCCGCTCCATCAGCGCCAGCGAGGCCGACTCCGGCGAGCTGGACGGCGACCGCGCGGGTGGCTCCTACGAGAACGCGGGCAATGCCCGCACTACCCCCGACCCGCGCTTCAGCGACGACGGGAACCCGTCCGACGTCTCCGTCGAGGTCATCTCACCGCCCTCGCGCGGCGGGGCCTCCGGGCCCGGGCGGCTCACCGTCGAGGCCGAGCCCAGCGGCGGCGTGACCGTCATCCGGCTGACCGCGTCCGGGAGTTCACCCGTCCACTGGACCGCCTCCACCGGCGCCTCCTGGCTGTACCTCAGCCGGTCCTCCGGCACCCTGCGGCCCGGCGAGACCGCCACCGTCCGGGTCTACGTCGACCACCGCAGGGAGCCCGCCGGGCACTGGAGCGCGCGTGTCGCCGTCGACCCGTCGGGGGCCGTCATCTCCCTGGAGGGGTACGGCAGTTCCCACTCGGGGTCGCCCGGGCCCGGCCCGACCGGGGCGCCTGGGCCGGGCCCCGGGCCCTCCGACCCGGACCCCACGCCCAGCGACCCGTCCTCGCCGTCCGACCCGGACCCGACGCCGAGCGATCCCACCACCCCGCCGCCGACCTCTCCGGACCCGACGCCGACGGACACGTCACCGGACCCCACCGACCCGGGCAGCCCGGGTCCGTCGGATCCGACCGGGGACCCGACGCCGTCGACCTCCTGAGCCTGCCGGCCGGTCGTCCGGCCGTGGCCCCGGTGGCCGGGGCCGGTCGGCCCCGGCCGGTTCCGGTCGCGTCAGGCCGGGTCCGCCGGGTGCGGGGCCAGCAGCGGCAGGCCCTTCGGCGCAGCCGCCAGGCGCTCCTCGCACAGCTCGACCAGCTTGTCGTAGCCGGCCTTGCCCATCAGCTCGGTCAGCTCCGGCCCGTACGACACGTACACCGGATCGCCCGCGCCGTGCGCCGACGTGGCCGACGTGCACCACCAGTGCAGGTCGTGGCCGCCCGGGCCCCAGCCCCTGCGGTCGTACTCGCCGATCGAGACCTGGAGCACGCGCGTCTCGTCCGGGCGGTCGATCCACTCGTAGGTCCGGCGGATCGGCAGCTGCCAGCAGACGTCCGGCTTCGTCTCGAGCGGCTCGCGGCCCTCCTTGATCGCCAGGATGTGCAGCGAGCAGCCCGCGCCGCCCTTGAAGCCCGGGCGGTTCTGGAAGATGCACGACCCGTTGTACGGGCGGGTCTGGCGCTCGCCGTCCTCGTCCTTCGCCACCCAGCCGGTCCGGGTGCCCACGTCGTGGTGCTGCCAGATGTCCGGCGTGAGCCGCGCCACGTGCTCCGCGACGCGCTTCTCGTCGTCCTCGTCCGAGAAGTGCGCGCCCAGCGTGCAGCAGCCGTCGTCGGCGCGGCCGGCCTGGATGCCCTGGCAGCCGCTGCCGAAGATGCAGGTCCAACGAGAGGTCAGCCATGTCAGATCGCAGCGGAAGATCTGCTCGTCGTCCGCGGGGTCCGGGAACTCCACCCATGCCCGCGGGAAGTCGATGGGCTTCTCGTCCTGCCCCTGCGGCGCGTCCGGCTTCCGCGGTGCCGGCTTCTTTTTGTCGCCCTTGTCGGCCTTGGCCTTTTTCGTCTTTGGCACAGCTCCAGGGTAAGCGCGCGGGAAGCCCCGCCGGGCACCCCGCTCCGGCCTCGGGGGACCGAGGTGCTCCGCGGCGCAGTAGCGTTCCGTACATGAGACTCGGTGTCCTCGACGTGGGTTCGAATACGGTGCATCTGCTCGTGGTGGACGCCCACCCGGGCGCCCGCCCGCTGCCCGCGCACTCGCACAAGGCCGACCTGCGGCTCGCTCAACTCCTCGACGAGCGCGGGGCGATCGGCCCCGAGGGCGTCGAGCGGCTCGTCGGCACGGTGCGCGGTGCGCTCGAGGCCGCCGAGGACAAGGGCGTCGAGGACCTGCTGCCGTTCGCCACGTCGGCGGTGCGCGAGGCGACCAATGCGGACGAGGTGCTCGCCCGCGTCAAGGAGGAGACCGGGGTCGAGCTGCGCGTGCTCAGCGGGGCCGAGGAGGCCCGGCTGACCTTTCTCGCCGTACGGCGGTGGTTCGGCTGGTCCGCCGGGAAGCTGCTCGTCCTCGACATCGGGGGCGGCTCGCTGGAGATCGCCTTCGGGATCGACGAGGAGCCGGACGCGGCCGTGTCGCTGCCGCTCGGCGCCGGGCGGCTCACCGCCGGCTGGCTGCCCGGGGACCCGGCGGACCCGGCCGACGTGAAGGCGCTGCGGCGGCATGTGCGGGCGCAGATCGCGCGGACGGTCGGGGAGTTCAGCCGGTTCGGGGCGCCGGACCATGTGGTGGCCACCTCGAAGACGTTCAAGCAGCTGGCCCGGCTCGCCGGAGCCGCGCGCTCCGGCGAGGGGCAGTACGTCCAGCGGGAGTTGAAGCGGAAGTCGCTGGAGGACTGGGTGCCGCAGCTCGCCGCGATGACGGCGGCGGAGCGTGCGGAGCTGCCGGGGGTCTCCGAGGGGCGGGCCGGGCAGCTGCTGGCCGGGGCGCTCGTGGCCGAGGGCGCCATGGATCTGTTCGGCGTCGAGACGCTGGAGGTCTGCCCCTGGGCGCTGCGCGAAGGGGTCATCCTGCGGCGGCTCGATCATCTGCCCGGAGGGGAAGGCGCCTGAAGGGAGGGTGGCCGTCCGGGGTGCCTTCAGCGGCTTTCCGTCTTGTTCCGACAGGTGTCGGGGTGCGGCCGGGGCCGCCCGGGGCATGTGCGTGCTCGCCATCTTGCGAGCACCGCCGGCTGGGAACGGTACGGGGAGTGAAGGGCTCGGGTGCTGCGCGCGCACATGCCCCGTGCGGACCCTCCCGTCTCGTACCTGGCTGATCCGCGGGTCGGGTGATTTGTTCTCGTTCTGCTCCTCTTGTGCCTTGTGTCGTGTGAGGTTCTGCGGGAGCGGGGCCTTCGGGGGAGCGGGGATCGTAGTCTGTCTCCGTGGCAGAACCAGTGGTGCGCATCCCGGATGCGAAGGTCGCGCTGTCCACGGCTTCCGTGTATCCGGAGTCGACGGCTACCGCCTTCGAGATCGCGGCGCGCCTGGGATACGACGGCGTCGAGGTCATGGTGTGGACCGACCCCGTCAGCCAGGACATCGATGCGCTGCGGCGCCTGTCGGACTTTCACCGCATGCCGATCCTCGCTGTTCACGCGCCGTGTCTCCTCATCACCCAGCGGGTGTGGTCGACCGATCCGTGGACCAAGCTGCAGCGGGCCAGGTCCGCCGCGGAGCGGCTGGGGGCCTCGACCGTGGTCGTGCATCCGCCGTTCCGCTGGCAGCGGCAGTACGCACGGGACTTCGTGCGGGGCGTGTGGCGCATGGCCGAGGAGACCGATGTGCGGTTCGCCGTCGAGAACATGTACCCCTGGCGCTACCGCGACCGCGAGATGCTGGCCTACGCCCCGGACTGGGACGTCACCAAGGACGACTACCGGCACTTCACCGTCGACCTGAGTCACACGGCCACGGCGCGCACCGACGCGCTGGCCATGGTCGACCGGATGGGCGACCGGCTGGGGCACGTGCACCTCGCCGACGGGAACGGGTCGGCCAAGGACGAGCACCTGGTGCCCGGGCGCGGGAGCCAGCCCTGTGCGGCACTGCTCGAGCGGCTCGCGCTGAGCGGGTTCGACGGGCACGTCGTCATCGAGGTCAACACGCGGCGGGCCATGTCCAGCGCCGAACGCGAGGCCGATCTCGCCGAGGCACTCGCCTTCACCCGGCTGCATCTCGCGTCCGCGGTGCGGGTGCCCCGTTCATGACCGCGCGGCGCCGGGGGCGTCCCGCGGGCAGTGAGGCGAGCGGGGCGCGGGAGCGGATCCTGGGCGCGGCCCGCGACGAGTTCGCCGCGCGGGGCTACGAGAAGACCTCGGTGCGCGGCATCGCCAAGGTCGCCGGGGTCGACCCCGCCCTGGTGCACCACTACTTCGGTACCAAGGAGCAGGTCTTCGGGGCCGCGGTCGAGATGGACTTCGCGCCGGCCCTCGGCGCCTCGGCCATGATCGAGGACGGCGCGCTCGACGGGGTCGGCGAGCGCCTGACCCGATTCTTCTTCGGCATCTGGGAGAACCCGGCGACCCGGGCCCCCGTGCTGGCCATCGTGCGCTCCGCGGTGAACAACGAGGCGGCGGCCGGTGTCTTCCGGCGGCTGATCGTCGCCCAGCTGCTCGGGCGCATCGCGGGGCGGCTCGACGTGCCGGAGGGGGAGGCGGAGCTGCGGGTGTCGCTGGCCGCCGCACAGCTCGTGGGGATCGCGATGCTCCGCTACGTGGTCGGGACCGAGCCGCTTGCCTCCGCCGACGCGGAGGACGTGATCACCCGGGTCGCGCCCGTGGTGCAGGGGCATCTCGACGGCACGCATTGAGACGTATGTTTCGGTATGCGGACAGGGTGTCCAGATCTTGGAGGGGCGGCGTAGGCTCGGAGGCAGTCATTTCCGCCTGAAGGAGTCGAGCGACGATGCCCGAGCTGAGGTCCCGCACAGTCACCCACGGCCGCAACATGGCGGGCGCACGCGCCCTTATGCGCGCCTCCGGTGTACCCGGTGCGGACATCGGCCGGAAGCCGATCATCGCCGTCGCGAACTCGTTCACCGAGTTCGTCCCGGGTCACACGCACCTCGCGCCGGTCGGCCGCATCGTGAGCGACGCCATCACGGCCGCGGGCGGCATCGCCCGCGAGTTCAACACCATCGCCGTGGACGACGGCATCGCCATGGGCCACGGCGGCATGCTCTACAGCCTGCCGTCGCGCGACCTGATCGCCGACTCCGTCGAGTACATGGTCGAGGCGCACTGCGCCGACGCGCTGGTGTGCATCTCGAACTGCGACAAGATCACCCCCGGCATGCTGATGGCCGCCCTGCGGCTCAACATCCCGACGGTCTTCGTCTCCGGCGGCCCGATGGAGTCCGGCCGGGCCACCCTCGTCGACGGCACGGTCCGCACGCTCGACCTCGTCGACGCGATGTCCGAGGCCGTGAACGACAAGATCTCCGACGAGGACATCCTCCGCATCGAGGAGAACGCCTGCCCGACCTGCGGCTCCTGTTCCGGCATGTTCACCGCCAACTCGATGAACTGCCTGACCGAGGCCATCGGCCTCTCCCTGCCGGGCAACGGGTCGGTCCTCGCCACGCACACCGCCCGCAAGGCGCTGTACGAGCGGGCGGGCGCCACGGTCGTCGAGCTGGCCGGCCGCTACTACGGCGAGGACGACGACACCGTCCTCCCGCGCAACATCGCCACCCACGCGGCCTTCGAGAACGCGATGGCGCTCGACATCGCCATGGGCGGCTCCACGAACACGATCCTGCACCTGCTGGCCGCCGCGCAGGAGGCCGAGGTCGACTACAACCTCGACCACATCAACGCCGTCTCGCGCCGCGTCCCCTGCCTGTCGAAGGTCGCGCCGAACGTGGCGGGCTCGAAGACGTACTACATGGAGGACGTGCACCGCGCCGGCGGCATCCCCGCCCTGCTCGGCGAGCTGTACCGGGGCGGTCTGCTCAACGAGGACGTGCACACCGTCCACTCGCCGTCCGTCAAGCAGTGGCTCGGCGACTGGGACATCCGCAGCGGTTCGGCGAGCGCGGAGGCCCGCGAGCTGTGGCATGCCGCCCCGGGCTGCCGGCGCTCCGCCGAGGCGTTCTCGCAGTCCGAGCGCTGGGACACCCTCGACACGGACGCGGCGGGCGGCTGCATCCGCGACGTCGCCCACGCCTACTCCGAGGACGGCGGCCTCGCGGTTCTCAAGGGAAACCTGGCGGAGGACGGCTGCGTCGTGAAGACGGCCGGCGTCGACGAGTCCATCTGGACCTTCGAGGGCCCCGCCGTCGTCTGCGAGTCGCAGGACGAGGCCGTCCAGAAGATCCTCACGCAGCAGGTCACGGAGGGCGACGTCGTCGTCATCCGCTACGAGGGCCCCAAGGGCGGCCCGGGTATGCAGGAGATGCTCTACCCGACCTCGTACCTGAAGGGCCGCGGGCTCGGCAAGGTGTGCGCGCTCGTCACGGACGGCCGGTTCTCCGGTGGCACGTCGGGCCTGTCCATCGGCCACGCCTCGCCCGAGGCCGCCGCCGGTGGCACGATCGCGCTCGTCCAGGACGGCGACCGGATCCGCATCGACATCCCGAACCGTTCCATCGAGCTCCTCGTCTCCGACGACGAGCTCGCCACGCGCCGCGCGGCCCTCGGCGGCGTGTACGCCCCGAAGAACCGCGAGCGCAAGGTCTCGGCCGCACTGCGCGCCTACGCGGCCATGGCGACCAGCGCCGACAAGGGCGCCGTCCGCGACGTCTCCAAGCTCGGCTGACCCGCTGACCCGCTGACCCGCTGACCCGCCGATCGATCGACCGGCTGATCCGCTGACCGATCGACCGGCCGTGGGTTCTGGCTTCGTTCCGGTGAGGGGCGGCGGCCGTGGAGTCGGCCTTCCTCCCCTTCCGGATCCCGTCCCCGGACCGGCCTGCGCGGCGCGCGGACCCGTCCGGGGATAATCGGAACCGTGAGCGACGCACCCGACCCCACGCCCCCCGGCCCCCGACCCGAGGAGATCCGCTTCTTCGGGACGTCCTGGGTCGACCACAGCGGCCCGTACCTGCTGCGCCGTGCCGCAGTCGGCATCGGCGCCCTCGTCCTCGCCGCGGCAGGCTGTTTCGTCCTGCGCTTCGCGTACGAGGGCCTGGCCGTCGCCGACGTCGGCTCGTTCGTCAACGTCCTGGTCGTCGCCATGTTCGCGATCTGCTCCGCACTCGCCTTCACCCGGACCTGGAGCGGCTTCTCCGAGCGCCCCGACCCGGAGAAGCAGGCCTCCCTGCGCGGCTTCCTCGCCATCGGCTTCGTGGGCGTCCTGCTCGCGTACGCCCTGCGCTGCCTCATGGAGGCCCCCGGCGAGAAGCTGCACCGCCAGGAGTACGAGAAGGCGGTCGAGCAGTACGAGCGCCGCTCCGGCCGCCGCACCCGCAACCCGGCGAAGAAGAAGCGCAGGAACTGATCCGACCGGCCCGACGTGACCGCTGGTTCACGGCAGGCCCCCTGCTGACTCCCGCCTGAGCCCCCGGCAGGGCCCCTCGCCGTCAGGATGGCGGCATGACCGACTCCGGACGTCACCCCGCCGCACCCGCCGACGAGCCCGACGGGCTCGCCTCCTCCGCCGACTTCGCGCGCTCCTTCGACACCGTCGCCTCCCAGTACGCGACCGCCCGGCCCGGATATCCGCCCGCGCTCTTCGACGCCGTCGAGGAGATCGGCGGGCGCGCCCTCGGCGGCCTGCGCACCGTGGACGTCGGTGCCGGTACCGGTATCGCGACCCGGCTGCTGCGGGAGCGCGGAGCCGATGTCCTCGCCGTCGAACCCGGCCCCGGCATGGCCGCCGAACTCCGCCGTGCCCTGCCCGGCGTCCCCCTCGTCCGCGGCATCGGCGACGCCCTGCCCCTCGCCGACGGGAGCGCCGACCTCGTCACGTACGCCCAGTCCTGGCACTGGACCGATCCCGCGCGCTCGGTCCCCGAGGCGCTGCGCGTCCTGCGGTCCGGCGGGGCCCTCGCCCTGTGGTGGAACGTGCCCGACCCCGACGTCGAGTGGACCGCGGCCCAGGAGGACCGCCTCCGGGAACGCCTCCCCGGATACCACCGGCACGGCATCAGCGCGGAGGCCCCGCAGATCCTCGCCGGCCTCGGGCTCCGCCCCGTGCACCGACGCCTGCACTGGACCCGGCGCATCCCCGTCGACCTGCATCTGACCCATCTGGCCAGCCGCTCCTACTTCGCCGTGCTCGGCCCGGAACGTTCGGCGCCGGTCCTCGCGGACGAGCGGGAACTCCTGCTGCGCACCTTCCCCGACGGGATCGTCGACGACGCCTACGCCCTGGACCTGACGATCGTCCGTGCGTGACGGGCAGTGATGCGTAGTGACGGGTGGCGCGGCGAGGACGGTTGACGGGGCGGAGGGGGCAGGAGGAGTATTCATCATGTGATGAATAAAAGTCGTCCCCCCGGCTCCCCGGACGCCGTCACCCCCGCGGTGCACGCCGCGGACCTCACCGTCGTCCGCGGCACCCGCCCCGTCCTGCGCGGCATCGGATTCACCGTCCCGCGCGGCCGCATCACCGGGCTCCTCGGCCCCTCCGGCTGCGGAAAGTCCACCCTGCTGCGCGCCCTCGTCGGCACCCAGGCCAGGGTCACCGGCACCCTCACCGTCCTCGGCCGGCCCGCGGGCCACCCGGACCTGCGCTCCCGCGTCGGTTACGTGACCCAGGCCCCCTCTGTCTATCTCGACCTCACCGTCAGGCAGAACCTCGACTACTTCGCCGCCGTCCTGCTGCCCGGACGGAACCGGACCGACGAGCGCAGACGCGAGGTCGAGCGCGTCATCGGCGACGTCGACCTCGCCGACCACGCCGACGCCCTCACCGGCAACCTCTCCGGTGGACAGCTCAGCAGGGTCTCCCTCGCCGTCGCCCTCCTCGGCACTCCCGAACTCCTCGTCCTCGACGAACCCACCGTCGGCCTCGACCCCGTCCTCCGCCGCGACCTGTGGAACCTCTTCCACCGGCTCACCGAGCGCGGCACCACTCTGCTCGTCTCCTCGCACGTCATGGACGAGGCCGAACGCTGCCACCGCCTCCTCCTCATGCGCGACGGCACCCTGCTCGCCGAGGACACCCCCGACGCCCTGCGCACCCGCACCGACACCGACACCGTCGAAGCGGCCTTCCTCCAGCTCGTCGACGCGGCGAACGCCGCCACCGCCCCCGGGACGCAGCCATGAACATCCACCGCACCCTCGCCACCGCGACCCGCGTCCTGCGCCAGCTCCGCCACGACCCGCGCACCATCGCCCTGATGCTCCTGGTCCCGTGCCTGATGCTGGTTCTCCTGCGCTACGTCTTCGACGCGAATCCCGAGACCTTCGACTCCATCGGCGCCTCGCTGCTCGGCATCTTCCCGCTGATCACGATGTTCCTGGTGACGTCCATCGCCACCTTGCGCGAGCGCACCACCGGCACCCTCGAACGGCTCCTCGCCATGCCCCTCGGCAAGGGCGACCTCATCGCCGGATACGCCCTGGCCTTCGGCGCGATCGCCGTCGTCCAGTCCGCCCTCGCGACCGGCCTCGCCCTGTGGGCCCTCGACCTGGACGTCACGGGCTCCGCCTGGCTGCTGCTTCTCGTCGCGCTGCTCGACGCCCTGCTCGGCACCGCGCTCGGCCTGTTCGTCTCGGCGTTCGCCGCCTCGGAGTTCCAGGCCGTCCAGTTCATGCCGGCCGTGATCTTCCCGCAGCTCCTGCTGTGCGGCCTGTTCACCCCGCGCGACCGGATGCAGCCCGTCCTGGAGGCGATCTCGAACGTCCTGCCGATGTCGTACGCCGTCGACGGCATGAACGAGGTGCTCCGCCACACCGACCTCACCGCCGCCTACCTGCGCGACGTCCTGATCGTCGCGGGCTGCGCACTCCTCGTCCTGGGACTCGGCGCCGCCACCCTGCGCCGCCGCACCGCCTGACCGCGTCCGCCCACCGGACACGGCGGGGCCCGCGCGGCGCCCGGTGCGAGGATGCCCCCATGAGTCAGACGAGCCAGCACCCGCGCCACAAGGTCGCCGTCCTCGGCACGGGCAAGATCGGTGAAGCCCTGCTCAGCGGAATGATCCGCGGCGGCTGGCCGCCGGCCGACCTGATGGTCACCGCCCGCCGCCCCGAACGCGCCCAGGAGCTCCAGGACCGCTACGGCGTCACCCCGGTCACCAACCAGGAAGCCGCCAAGCAGGCCGACACCCTGATCCTCACGGTCAAGCCGCAGGACATGGGCACGCTCCTGGCCGAGCTCGCGCCGCACGTCCCGGCCGACCGCCTGATCATCAGCGGCGCCGCCGGCATCCCGACCACCTTCTTCGAGGAGCGCCTCCCCGAGGGCACCCCAGTGGTCCGCGTCATGACGAACACCCCCGCCCTCGTCGACGAGGCCATGTCCGTCATCTCCGCCGGTACCCACGCCACAGCCGAGCACCTCGCCCACGCCGAGAGCCTGTTCGGTTCCGTCGGCAAGACGCTGCGCGTCCCCGAGTCCCAGCAGGACGCGTGCACCGCCCTCTCCGGCTCCGGCCCCGCGTACTTCTTCTACCTGGTCGAGGCCATGACGGACGCCGGCATCCTGCTCGGCCTCCCGCGCGACAAGGCCCACGACCTGATCGTCCAGTCCGCCATCGGCGCGGCCACGATGCTCCGTGACAGCGGGGAGCACCCGGTCAAGCTCCGCGAGAACGTGACCTCCCCGGCCGGTACGACCATCAACGCCATCCGCGAGCTGGAGAACCACGGGGTACGGGCCGCGCTCATCGCCGCCCTGGAAGCGGCTCGCGACCGCAGCCGCGAGCTGGCCTCCGGCAACAACAGCTGAGGTCAGAGGCGCGGACGGCAACCACCGCTGACAGCCCGGGGCGTGAAGTTGACACGCCCCGGGCTGATCCGTAGTGTTCTCCGAGTTGTCCGACGTGAGCACCGACCCCGGTCGGTCCCCGGACGGCCATTCCGCAGGAACTCTTCGAACGCTCGACGATGCTTTGTCGTGCCGTTTGCGCGTGCTTTTGCGAAATGAGGAATCCACGTTCGAAAGGACGGACCCCGATTAGGTCGGGGCGCAGGAATCCGCTAAAGTCTCACCAGTCGGAACGGCCCAACAGCCGCGAAGACAAACCCGGTTGACAGGGAATCAGGCCCGAAAGGATCTGATAGAGTCAACACCGCAGGAAAGCCGAAAGGCCGGAAAGCGAAAAGGTTAGACCAGTAAGACCCCGAGGAAATCGGCCGGTGAAACGGTCTGATAGAGTCGGAAACGCAAGACCGAAGGGAAGCGCCCGGAGGAAAGCCCGAGAGGGTGAGTACGAAGGAA
>NZ_WWIA01000212.1 GCF_009870065.1 Streptomyces sp. SID5785
GAGGCCTACGCGCAGCACGTGCCCGTCGAGGCGTAGCGCCCGCACCGCGGCGGGACGGCCCGCACGGGTCCCCAGGGCATTAGCGCCGTTTCGACCGTTGTCGGACCCAGCGCCTACTCTGTCCTGCGTGACTTCGCCTGCCACCACGGACTCCGGACCGCCCCAGCTCAGCGCGGGGCCGCGCCCCGCACCGGGCCCGGCCGCCGACGAAGGGCTCGCGCGGCGCCTGCGCGCGCTCGCCTGCACGGCGCCGCTGCACGACCTGGACGTGCGCAAGGCCAACCTGGCGGGCGAGTACTCGACGTACGGCATGGCCGAGGTGGCACTCGCCGCGATCGACCTCGTCACGCTCAACATGGACTTCGACACGGGCGCCGACCACGAGCAGATAGTGGCCCGCCTCCTGCCGCGCGTCGCCGCCCAGGCCCCCGCACGGACCGCCGGCGAGCACGAGCGCGTCGCCCGCTGGGTCCTGGAGAACCTGATCAACGTCGGCAGCGTGGACCGCGGCTTCCGCGCCGTCTACGGCACCTTCGCGCCCGACGGCACGTACGTGCGCCGTGACTACGACTTCAAGCTGATCGAGGAGGTCCCCGGCTACGGGGGCGGCGTCTACCTGCGCACCACCGACGAAGCGGTCAACGTGCTGGTCGGTGCCCTCGACACGGACGTCACCAGCGCGCAGATCGCCGCCGAGGTCAAGCTCGAGGTGCTGATCAGCCGCGGCCGCCTCGCCGACGCCCAGCTCGCCGCCGAGCAGGCCCGCTACCGCACGGTCCAGTACTCGGAGACCCTGCGCAGAGCACTCGACGCGACCCGGCGCAACGTCCGCGCGGTCGACTGGCTCCAGGCCGTGCCCGACATGATCGCCGAGGCGCTCGACCACGTCGCCGACCGCTACCGCCACGAGAACGCGATCCTGACGAACATCCGCAAGGCCCGCGACGAGTCGGAGGACCCCGAGCACAAGCGCCGCGCCGCCGAGCTCGTCGACATCGTCAAGGACTGCATCCGCCGCCACACCCAGCTCCAGTCCCGCCTCCTGGAGGCCGGACCGCTGTTCCGCGCCGAGCAGGACCGGCAGGCCTTCGCCGCGCCCGCCGCGCGCACCGGCCTCGACCTGTACGGGCAGCTCGTCGCCCCGCTGCTGCCGCTTCCCGTGGAGAGCGCTACCAAGGTCACCGACGCCTTCTTCGCGCGGGGCACCGGACTGCGCACGCCCGTCTCCGTCCGCGTCGGCGACCTGGTCGACATCCTGCTCACCCCGCCGCAGGAGCGCGAGCACCTCGGCGCCGAGATGCCCGAGCCCGACCTGATCGCCACCCCGGACGACAGCCGGTTCAGCGAGGAGCAGCTGGCGAGCGCGATGCAGCTCCTCGACCTGCCCGCCGACGCGCCCCGCAGACTCTCCGGCCTGCTCGCCGAGGCCCGCACCCGCGACCCCGAACTGCCGTACCTGGTCGCCCTGCTGGCCGTCCACGCGGCGAGCCCGCCGGTCGGCACGGCCTACCGCCAGGGCGAACCGAAGCTGCTGTTCGCCGTCGACGACGGCACGGAGCTCGACGACGACGAGTTCGGCGGCGCCGACCTCATCGTGGGCACCGCCCTGCTCGACGCGGCCGGCATGGCCGCGGACCGGACGGAGGCCGCATGACGCCCGCCGCCGCAGACACCGCCGCCACGTCCACCGCAGACACCGCCGCCCCGACCGCCGCAGGACCCACCGAGGAGCACCGCCCGTGACCGAGTACCCCGCCGAGCACGCCGAGCGCGGCGACACCGAGGCTCCCGGCACCGGTGCGGTCAGGGCCCCCGCGGCCGTCACGCCCGCCGATGCCGCCGACGCCGCCCGGCTCGTCTCCTTCGGCCTGCAGCCCAAGCTCCAGCCCTCCCGCGACCAGGAGTACACCGAACTGCTGCGCCGCTACCGGGAGGACCCGGCGTTCGCCCGCCTCGCCGACGCCGTGGCCACCGGGCTCGGCCTCGTCGTCCTCGAGGTCTCCCCGCGCGCGGGGATGGCCGTCACCGCCGCCGAGGACTCCGTCTTCGCGGTCCGCATGGGTGACTACGCCCGCCGCACCGCCGCCGACTCCACCGACCGCTTCCTGCACGGTGTCGCCCACCTCGCCGCCGCGGCGCTCGCCTTCCCGCGCCCCGAGGATCTCGCCGACGACGGCTACATCGGCCGCGTGAGCGTCCACGGCGTCGACGCCTTCGTGCGCCAGGCGTGCACCAAGCTGGAGGAGCGCGCCGAGGAGCAGGGGGAGAACACCGACCCGGCCACGGACGCCCCCGGACTCGAGTCCGCATGGCGCGTCTGGGCGCGGCGCAGCTCCACCGGTGCCACCAAGGACGCACGCAGACTGGCGGGTTCGACCACCGGCATCGTCGGCAAGGCCCTCGCCTTCCTCACCGACTCCGGCTTCCTGCAGCGCACCGGCGACGACGGCGGCGGCACCTACCGCACCACCGCGCGCTACCAGCTCCAGGTCCGCGACATGGCCGGCACCGCCGCCATGGCCGAGCTCCTCGACCTGGGCGTCGTCCCCGTGACCGACGGTTCCGCCACGCTGCTGCCGCCCATGGACGAGGAGGCGGCCGGGCTCGTCGCCGACGCCGGCCTGCCCTTCCACTCCTGACCCGCGCCACCGCCCACCCGAACTGCCGTCCCTACCACGAGAGTCCGCCATGTACGAGCTGTCCCGGGTCCGCCTCTACTCCATCGGACCTGCCGGTGCGCGCTACGCCGACACCGTGCTCGACCTGCGCGGAGTCGGCGCACCGGTGCCCGACCCCGCCCCCCAGCAGGCGGAGTTCTTCGAGGACGAGCCCGTCGGCCCGCCGCGCCGCCCCGCCCCGGCCGGCGTGCTGTTCCTGGAGAACGGCGGCGGCAAGTCCGTCCTGCTCAAGCTGATCTTCTCGGTGATGCTCCCCGGCCACCGGAACACACTGGGCGGCGCCAGCTCCGGCGTGCTGCGCAAGTTCCTGCTCGCCGACGACTGCGGCCACGTCGCCCTCGAGTGGCAGCACACCCTCACCGGCGAGTGCGTCGTCGTCGGCAAGGTCAGCGAGTGGCGCGGCCGCCAGGTCTCCAACGACCCCCGCAAGTTCGCCGAGGCCTGGTACTCCTTCCGGCCCGGCCCCGGCATGAGCCTCGACGCCCTGCCGGTCGCCGAGGCCACCGCCGTGCGCCCCGTCGCCGAGGGCGCCTCCGGCGCACAGGGCCGCCGCCGCACCATGAAGGGCTTCCGCGACGCCCTCACCGAGGCCGGCAAGGCGTACCAGCACCTGGAGGTGCACTGGGAGGAGATCCACGACCGGTGGAACGAGCACCTCGGCGACCTCGGACTCGACCCCGAACTCTTCCGCTACCAGCGGGAGATGAACGCGGACGAGGGCGAGGCCGCCGGCCTCTTCGCCGTCAAGAAGGACTCCGACTTCACCGACCTGCTGCTGCGCGCCGTCACCGACACCCGGGACACCGACGGCCTCGCCGACCTCGTCAGCGGCTTCGGGAACAAGCTGGGCCGGCGGGCCGAGCTGATCGCCGAGCGTGAGTTCACCGCGGGTTCCGTGGACCTGCTCACCCGGATCGTCGAGGCCGCCGCAACCCGCTCCCGCGCGCGGGACATCCACACCGCGTCCGAGCGCCGCACCCGCACGCTCGCCCGCCGCCTCTCGGCCCGCGCCGCCGTCGAGCGCGGCCGGGCCGGCGCGCTCGCCCAGCAGGTCACGGCCGCCGCGCACACCGTCACCACCGCCGAGACGGCCCGCGAGCGCAGCGCCCTGATCGCGGCCGAACTGGCGTACCGGCACGCTTCCCTGGCCCTCGCCGGAGCCGAGAAGGCCGCCGCCGCGCAGAAACGCGAACTGGCCGACGCCCGCACCCTGTACGCCGCGTGGCAGGCCGCCGAGGCGGTGCTGCGCCATCGCGCCGCCGCCGACCGCTCCGCGCGCGTGGCCGTCGCCATCCGCGAGGCCGAGCGGGACGCGGCCCCCGCGCTCGCCGCCCGCGCCAAGGCCGCCGCCGACCTCGTCCGGGCCCTGCACGGCGCCGCCGAGAAGGCCGAGCAGCACGCGAACGAG
>NZ_WWIA01000023.1 GCF_009870065.1 Streptomyces sp. SID5785
CCTGGTCGGCGAGTCCGGCTCCGGCAAGTCCACGACCCTCTTCGAACTCCTCGAACTGAAGCGCCCCGAGAGCGGCACCGTCGACCTGTTCGGCGAGCCGGTGGGAGGGCTCGACGCGGCGCGGCGGCGGGCCCTGCGCCGGCGCGTGCAGATCGTGTTCCAGGACCCGATGGCCTCGCTCGACCCGCGGATGCCCGTCGGCGACATCGTCACCGAGCCGCTGCGCGCCCAGGGCGCCGGGCGGGCCGCCGCGGCGCGGCGCGGGCCCGAGCTCCTCGAGCTCGTCGGCCTCGACCCGGCGCACACCGAGCGCTACCCGCACGAGTTCTCCGGCGGTCAGCGCCAGCGGATCGGGATCGCCCGCGCACTGTCCGTCGCACCCGAACTCCTCGTCCTGGACGAGCCGGTGTCCGCCCTCGACGTGTCCGTACAGGCGGGCGTGCTCAACCTCCTGCGGCGGCTGAAGGCGGAACTCGGCCTCGCCTACCTCTTCGTCTCGCACGACCTGTCGGTCGTCCGGCACATCGCCGACCGGGTGAGCGTGATGTACCTCGGGCGGACCGTCGAGTCGGGGCCCGTCGCGGACGTCTTCGAGCGGCCGCTGCATCCGTACACGCAGGCGCTGCTCTCGGCCGTGCCGCTGCCGGATCCGCCGCGGGAGCGGGCGCGCCGCCGGCAGCGGATCCTGCTGGCCGGAGACCCGCCCAGCCCCACGGAGCGGTCGGCGGGGTGCCGGTTCCGGGAGCGGTGCTTCGTGTACGCGGGACTGGAGGAGACGGACCGCGCCCGGTGCGAGAGGGAGGTGCCCGGCGCGCCGGGCAGCGGGAAGCAGGGTGCGGCCTGCCACTTCCCCCGCGTACGGGCCACCCTCTAGGGCCTGTCCGGCGGATCATGTCGCGGGCGCGGGGTC
>NZ_WWIA01000213.1 GCF_009870065.1 Streptomyces sp. SID5785
TCAGGTACGAGTCGAGCCGCCCGGTGTTCCACGTGCGGAAGACGTCCGCGATCTGCGCGGGGGAGAACCCGCCCACGTCGCGCAGCAGTTGGTAGGCCTCGCCGATGAGCTGCATGTCGGCGTACTCGATGCCGTTGTGCACCATCTTCACGAAGTGCCCGGCGCCGTCCGGCCCGACGTGGGTGACGCACGGGGCGCCGTCCCCGGCCTTCGCCGAGATCTTCTCCAGCATCGGGCCGAGCGCCTCGTACGACTCGACGCTCCCGCCGGGCATGATGCTCGGCCCGTGCAGGGCGCCCTCCTCGCCGCCGGAGACGCCGGTGCCGACGAAGTGGATGCCCTGTTCGCGCAGGGCCGCCTCGCGCCGGCGGGTGTCGGCGAAGTGGGCGTTGCCGCCGTCGACGATCATGTCGCCGGGCTCGAGCAGCGGGGCGAACTCGTCGATCACCGCGTCCGTCGCCGCGCCCGCCTTCACCATGATCACCAGGCGCCTGGGGCGTTCCAGCGCCGCGACGAACTCCTCGGCCGTCCCGGTCGGCACGAAGATGCCCTCCTCGCCGAACTCCGCGACGAGCTCGTGGGTCCGGGCGGCCGTGCGGTTGTGGAGGGCCACCGTGTAGCCGTTGCGGGCGAAGTTGCGGGCGAGGTTGCGCCCCATGACGGCGAGCCCCGTGACACCGATCTGCGCGGTACTGGTCATGCCTGTCGCTCCTGATGGGTGAAGTGAAGGAATTTGTTCAGTTCTCGCGAGGCCGGGCGTAGCGTGGGCACCGCCTCAGGACCCGCTGACCATGACTCTCTACGACGCTGGAGCCGTGCGTGCCTCATTTCGATCTGTCCCTGGACGAACTGCGTGTCTACAAGCCCGCACCGACGGCGCCCGACGACTTCGACGCCTTCTGGGAGAAGACGCTCACCGAGGCCAGGGAGCACGACCTCGACGCCCGTTTCGAACCGGTCGACGTGCCGTACACCGCGGTCGACGTCTTCGACGTTACGTACGCGGGCTTCGGCGGGCATCCCGTGAAGGGCTGGCTCGTCCTCCCCGCGGGCATCGAGGGGCCGGTACCGGCCGTCGTCGAGTACATCGGGTACAGCGGCGGACGCGGGCTGCCGCACACCCATCTGCGCTGGGCCGCCGCCGGGTTCGCGCACTTCGTGATGGACACCCGCGGCCAGGGCAGCGGCGGCAGCGTGGGGCACACGCCCGACCCGGTCGGCAGCGCCCCGTCCGTCTCCGGCTTCATGACACGCGGCATCCAGGACCCGCACGACTACTACTACCGGCGCGTCTACACCGACGCCGTGCGCGCCGTCGAGGCCGCCCGGGCGCATCCTCTCGTCGACGCCTCGCGCGTCGCCGTCACCGGCGGCAGCCAGGGCGGCGGCATCACCCTCGCCGTCGCGGGCCTCGTCCCCGACCTGCGGGCCGCCGCCCCCGACGTGCCGTTCCTGTGCGACTTCCGGCGCGCCGCCACCCTCACGGAGCGTCACCCGTACCGGGAGATCGCCCTCTACCTCAAGGCGCACATCGGCGAGGACGAGCAGGTCTTCCGGACGCTCTCCTACTTCGACGGCATCAACTTCGCGGCCCGCGCCACGGCCCCCGGCCTCTTCTCGGCCGCGCTCGAGGACCTGACCTGCCCGCCCTCGACCGTCTTCGCCGCCCACAACCACTGGGCGGGCCCGGAGCGCGCCATGGAGGTGTACGCCTTCAACGACCACGAGGGCGGCGGCCCCTACCAGCACGCGGTGCAACTGCGCTGGATCCCCGGTCACTTGAGGGGCTGAAAGTCGCCAATGTGGCTTGGGACGCTCTTGTCACGACTGCGGAGGAGCGGCTAATTTGCCGGTCCTACGTGTGCCCGCAGTGGTACCAGAGGGGGCTTTCATGGCGCTACGCGGCCGGCACCGCCGGTATCAGCCGAGCCGGGTCAACCGGGCGTCGCTCACCGTGACCGTGGGCGGCGCCGGGATCGCGATCCCGCTGATCGGCGCGGGCACGGCCGAGGCTGCCGACGCCGCGACCTGGAACAAGGTCGCCGCCTGCGAGTCCTCGGGCAACTGGAGCATCAACACGGGCAACGGCTACTTCGGCGGGCTGCAGTTCACCGGCTCCACCTGGGCCGCGTACGGCGGCACGGCCTACGCGCCGCGCGCTGACCTCGCCACCCGGGACCAGCAGATCGCCGTGGCCGAGAAGGTGCTCGACGGACAGGGGCCCGGCGCCTGGCCCGTCTGCTCCGGGAAGGCGGGGCTGACCCGCGGCGGCGCGTCGACGGCCCCCGAGCGGGCGCCCGTCCGCCCGGTCAAGGACGTGAAGCCCGAGGTCACCCCGCAGTCCAGGGCCGGGCACACCGAGATGTACACGGTGCTCGGCGGCGACACGCTGTCCGGCATCGCCGCGGAGCGCAAGGTGTCCGGCGGCTGGTCCCGGCTGTACGCGGCCAACCGCTCGGTCATCGGCTCCGACCCGGACCTCATCCTGCCCGGCCAGCGGCTGCGCCTGACCGGTGGGCCGAGCGCCCCGACCCGCCCGGCGCCGGCCCCCGAGAAGACCGCGCCGAAGAAGGCCGAGCCGAAAAAGGCCGAGCCGAAGGCGACCTCGCCGAAGAAGACCGCGCCGAAAAAGGCCGAGCCCAAGAAGGCCGAGCCCAAGAAGGCGCACGCCGAGAAGGCCGAGGCGCACCGCTCGGGCGGCGGCGTCGTGGCGCCCGTCTCCGCCTCGATCGGCACCCCGTACCACGCGGCCGGCTCCTCGTGGTCGAAGGGCTACCACACGGGAGTCGACTTCGCGGTGCCCACCGGTACCTCCGTCAAGGCCGTCGCCGCAGGTCAGGTCGTGTCGGCGGGCTGGGGAGGCTCGTACGGCTACGAGGTCGTCATCAAGCACGCGGACGGCCGGTACAGCCAGTACGCGCACCTGTCGGCGCTCAGCGTGAAGAGCGGGCAGCGTGTGGTCACCGGGCAGCGCATCGCCCGCTCGGGCTCCACGGGCAACAGCACGGGCCCGCATCTGCACTTCGAGATGCGGACCGGACCCGGCTTCGGCAGCGACATCGACCCGCTCGGCTATCTGCGGGCCAGGGGCGTCAGGATCTGACGTCCTCGATCCGCCGGTCGTCGCGTGACCTGCGGGGACGGCTCGGGCGCCCGGCGCGGTGCGGCCGCATGCCGTCGAGCGCGGCCGGGCTGTCCGGCACGACGGGCAGCCCGCGCGCCGCGTCCTGCGCGGCGCTCCCCGGGGCCGCCGGACGCCCCTGGGCGATCAGCCGCCGGTCAGGGTCCGCGTCGGACGCGGGGTCGGACCCCGCGTCCGCCTCCGGGCGCGTCACGGCCGGTGCGGGGCGCCGGTCGCGGCCGATGCGCTCCGTGGTCAGCAGGATCAGGCCACCCGCGGCGACGACCCCGCAGCCCAGCGCCAGCGCGGTGCCCGCCGTGCCGTGCCGGAAGGACTCGCCGAACAGGGTGAGCCCGACGGCCGCGGCCACCACCGGGTTCACGACCGTGGCCGTGGCCAGCGGCACGGCCAGGCCCGCGCCCCGGTAGGACGCCTGGGACAGCAGCATGCCGGTCGTGGCCAGGGCCGCGA
>NZ_WWIA01000214.1 GCF_009870065.1 Streptomyces sp. SID5785
CGCGGGGAACTGCGCGAGAAGCCCCACCGGCGCGCACCCGGCGAACGACCCCTAAAGACCCCGCTGCACCGTGTCCAGCGCCGCCACCACGACCTCCCGCAACTCGACGGAGTCGCTCCGCTCGGCCCAGTACATCGTCGCCTCCATCAACGCCCCCACGACCGCCATCGCGTAGACCCGGACCTCCAGATCCCCCGGATCACGCCCCGTCCGCTCCGCCAGCACCCGGCACACGATCTGTCCGGTGACGGACATCGACTCCATCATCCGCGACCGCACGGCCGGCACCTCGACCTGCAACCGCATCCGCAGCCGCGCCACCTCGGGGTCCTCGCTCTGCTGCGCCAGTTCGAGACTGTGCTCGACCACGTCCCGCAGGGAGTCGATGATGGACTCGTCGGCCGGGCGGGCCCGCAGCTCGCGCTCCAGGATCGGGTCGAACTCGTCGGTGAGGACGATGTCTTCCTTCGTCGGGAAGTAGCGGAAGACCGTGGACGGGGAGACCTCCGCCGCCTCGGCGATCTGCTCGACGGTCGTCGCGTCGTAGCCCTGCTCCAGGATCAGGCGGTACGTCGCCTCGCGGATCGCCGTGCGGGTCTTGATCTTCTTGCGTTCCCGCAGCCCGATGCGGGGCTGCGAGGTCTGTGCTGAGGCGGCCATGGCCCTCATTGTCGGGCATCCGCGCCGACGCGGGCCACCTCCGGGTCCGCGCCGCCGGGCCCGGCGGTCCGCGCGCGGCCGGGCAGCAGCAGGGCCGCGAGGAGCGCCGCGGCCAGGGAGGTGATGCCGATGACGACGAGCGCCAGGTTCATCCCGTGTACGAACGCGGAGTCCGCGGACGCGGCCAGCGCCGGGTCACCGAGCCGGGCGGCGACGACGTGCGCGCCGGTCACCGAGTCCCGCGCCGCACCGGCCGCGGCGGCCGGCAGTCCGTCGGCGGCGACCCGTGCGCCGTACGCGCCGGCGACGAGCGCCCCGAGCAGGGCGACACCGAGCGCGCTGCCGGTCTGGCGCACCGTGCTCATCAGGCCGGAGCCGCGCCCCGCCTGGTCCTTGGTGAGCGTCCCGAGCGCCCCGCCCATCGCGGGGATCATCGCGAAGGCGAAGCCGACCCCGGCGACCGACAGCCACAGCGCGGTGAACGCGTACCCGGAGTGCACGGTGGTCCGCGCCCCGAGGAACCCGGCGAAGGCCAGGACCACCAGGGCCACGCAGATCACCGCGCGCGCCCCGAACCGGTCCACGAGCGGCTGCGCGAGCCGGGCCGCGAGGATCATCCCCGCCATCATCGGGACGGTCCGCACGCCGGTGCCGAGCGCGTCGGTGCCCAGGACGGCCTGGAGGTACTGCGGCAGCAGGAACATCAGGCCGGACAGCACGAACATGCCGAGCGTCGCGAGCAGCGTGTTCGTGAGGAAGCCGCGGTGGCCGAGCAGCGACAGGTCGAGCATGGGGTGCGGGCTGCGCCGCTCGCGGTGCACGAGCGCGGCGAGCAGGACGACGGCGACGGCGAAGCCGCCGATCACGAGTCCGCTGCCCCAGCCCTTTCCGGGGCCCTCGATGATCGCGTAGATGAGGGAGCCGAGCCCGAGGGCGGTGAGCACCGTCGAGACGACGTCGACGCGGGGTGCGGCCGGGTCGCGGGTCTCCGGCAGCAGGAACAGGCAGGCGGTGATCCCGACGGCGACCGTCGGCACGTTGATCACGAAGACCGAGCCCCACCAGAAGTGGTCGAGCAGCCAGCCGCCGATGATCGGCCCGAGCGGGAGCCCGAGCGCGGAGGCGGCGGAGATCATGCCGATGGCCCTGGTCTGCTCCGAGCGCGGGAAGAGCCCGGGCAGGACGGAGATCGCGAGCGGCATGACGAAGGCCGCGCCGACGCCCATGAGGGCCCGGGCCGCGATCACCCAGGTGACGTCGGTGGCCAGCGCGCCCACGACCGACGCGCCCAGGAAGATCCCGAGTCCGCCGATCAGCATCCGGCGCCGTCCGAACCGGTCCCCGAGGAGTCCGGCCGGGAGCATCAGGGCGGCGAACACCACGATGTACGCGTCCGCCATCCACTGCTGCTGACCGGTGTCGGCGCCGAGGTCCCGGGCGATGGTCGGCAGCGCCACGTTGAGGATCGTCATGTCGAACCCGAGCACGAGCATGCTCGCGACCAGGGCCCCGAGGGCCCACCAGCGCCGGGGATCCGGGCGCGCCTCCGTCTGCTCTGTGACAGTAACCATGAAATGAGAGTAACTCTCACTTGGGGGTGAGTGTCAATCGCTATCCACTTCCGCCAGTGTCCGTCAGTGTTCGTCGGTGTCCGTCGGTGTCCATCCGCTTCCTTCGGGGCGGGTCCGGACATGCGGAAGGGCCGCGGTGGATGCCGCGGCCCTTCGGGAGGTGAGGAGTCCGGTGAGGTCAGCCGTGCTGGTACGCCACCAGGGAGATGCCGACGTAGTGCACGACGAACGCCGCCAGCGTCAGCGAGTGGAAGACCTCGTGGAAGCCGAACCAGCGGGGCGACGGGTTCGGCCGCTTGATGCCGTAGATGACGCCGCCCGCGCTGTACAGCAGTCCGCCCACGATGACGAGGACGAGCACCGCGATGCCGCCCTGCCGCATGAAGTCGGGCAGGAAGAAGACGGCGGCCCAGCCCATCGCGATGTAGCACGGCGTGTAGAGCCAGCGCGGGGCGCCGACCCAGAAGACGCGGAAGACGATGCCGGCCGCGGCGGCCGCCCAGATGCCCCACAGCAGCCACTGCCCCTTCGTGTCGGGCAGCAGCAGCATCGTGAGCGGGGTGTAGGTGCCCGCGATGATCAGGAAGATGTTCGCGTGGTCCAGACGGCGCAGCACGCCGCCGGCCCGCGGCCCCCAGTTTCCTCGGTGGTAGAGGCCGCTCACCCCGAAGAGCAGGCAGGCCGTCAGGACGTAGATCCCGCAGGCGACGCGGCCGCGCGTGGAGTCGGCGAGCGCCGTGAGGACGAGCCCCGCGATCAGGACGGCAGGGAACATGCCCGCATGCAGCCAGCCGCGCATGCGCGGCTTCAGCAAGGACGGCTCTGCGGCGGGGATTTCGCTGCTCTCAGCGGCGGCACTCATGCCCCGCATCGTACCTACGCGACCGTAGGTGCCGGATATGGAGCAGGCCCCCGGCCGGGACGGGGGCAAACCCCACGCCTCACCCGTACGGGCGGGCGTCGGGGTACCCGGTGTGACATCCGCGCGGCGAGTGGGAATCCTCACGTCGCTCAGGTGTGAGGCCCCCTGGACAGATGGGCGAAACGGTCGGATGATCAAATGAGTGCGGTCGGCACCGGATGAGCGCCCACTGAGTCTCAGTGGAAGGGAGGCGCCGCGTCCGGGTCGCAGCCCCCACGGGGCATCAACCTCCATACCCCTCATTTAGGAGCGATCGTGGCGCGCGACATCGCGGCTCCCACCTCCCCGGACACCCTCCCGACCACCCACCACGGCCTGATCTCGTGGGTCGACGAGATCGCCGCGCTCACGCAGCCGGACCGCGTGGTCTGGTGCGACGGCTCGGAGGCCGAGTACGAGCGCCTCGCCGAGGAGCTCGTCGACAGGGGGACGTTCAAGAAGCTCGACCCGACCCTGCGCCCGAACTCGTACTACGCGGCCTCCGACCCGACCGACGTCGCCCGCGTCGAGGACCGCACCTTCATCTGCTCCGTCAAGGAGGAGGACGCCGGCCCGACCAACCACTGGAAGGACCCCGCCGAGATGCGGGAGATCTTCAGCGGCGACCAGGGCGTCTTCCGGGGCTCGATGAAGGGCCGGACGATGTACGTCGTCCCCTTCTGCATGGGCCCCCTCGGCTCGCCGCTGTCCGCGATCGGCGTCGAGATCACCGACTCGGCGTACGTCGCCGTCTCCATGCGCACCATGACCCGGATGGGGCAGCCCGTCCTCGACGAGCTCGGCGACGACGGCTTCTTCGTCAAGGCCGTCCACACGCTCGGCGCCCCGCTGGCCGAGGGCGAGCAGGACGTCCCGTGGCCGTGCAACTCCACCAAGTACATCTCGCACTTCCCCGAGGACCGCGAGATCTGGTCCTACGGCTCGGGCTACGGGGGCAACGCCCTCCTGGGCAAGAAGTGCTACGCCCTGCGCATCGCGTCCGTCATGGCCCGCGACGAGGGCTGGCTCGCCGAGCACATGCTGATCCTCAAGCTCACCCCGCCGCAGGGCGAGTCGAAGTACGTCGCCGCCGCCTTCCCGTCCGCGTGCGGCAAGACGAACCTCGCGATGCTGGAGCCCACGATCTCCGGCTGGACCGTCGAGACGATCGGTGACGACATCGCCTGGATGCGCTTCGGCGAGGACGGCCGCCTCTACGCGATCAACCCCGAGGCCGGCTTCTTCGGCGTCGCGCCCGGCACCGGCGAGCACACCAACGCCAACGCGATGAAGACCCTGTGGGGCAACTCGGTCTTCACCAACGTCGCGCTCACCGACGACGGCGACGTGTGGTGGGAGGGCATGACGGAGGAGACCCCGAAGCACCTCACGGACTGGAAGGGCAACGACTGGACCCCGGACAGCGAGGCCCCCGCCGCCCACCCGAACGCGCGCTTCACCACCCCCGCCGCGCAGTGCCCGATCATCGCGCCCGAGTGGGAGGACCCCAGGGGCGTGCCGATCTCGGCGATCCTCTTCGGCGGCCGCCGCGCCTCCGCGGTGCCGCTGGTCACCGAGTCCTTCGACTGGAACCACGGCGTCTTCCTCGGCGCCAACGTGGCCTCCGAGAAGACCGCCGCCGCCGAGGGCAAGGTCGGCGAGCTGCGTCGCGACCCCTTCGCCATGCTGCCGTTCTGCGGCTACAACATGGGCGACTACATGGGCCACTGGGTGAAGGTCGGCGCCGGCAAGGACCAGGCGAAACTCCCGAAGATCTACTACGTCAACTGGTTCCGCAAGGACGCCGGCGGCCGCTTCGTGTGGCCCGGCTTCGGCGAGAACTCCCGCGTCCTGAAGTGGATCGTCGACCGCCTCGACGGCCGCGCCGAGGGCGTCGAGACGCCGATCGGCGTCCTGCCGACGAAGGAGTCCCTGGACACGGACGGACTCGGCCTGGCCGATGCCGACCTGGACTTCCTGCTCTCGGTCGACAAGGAGGTCTGGCGCGAGGAGGCCGCCCTGGTCCCCGAGCACCTCAACACCTTCGGCGACCACACGCCGAAGGAACTGTGGGACGAGTACCGCGCCCTGGTCGCGCGCCTCGGCTGACCCACCCCCCCCGACCGGCGAGGTCCCGCACAACGGCGTGCGGGGCCCTGGGCCTGCCGCCGCCCCCCGTCCGCCCCGACGGAGGGCGACGGCAGGCCTTCGCCTGTTACGCGGCGACGGGCTCCATCTCGCGCGCGTGGAACTCCATGCGGCGCGCGGCCAGGATCGCCGCGGCGGTGTCCGCGCGGGACGCGGCGACGACCAGCGCGCGGCCCGCGAGGGCGTGGGCGCGCTGATGCAGGGTGACCAGGTGCGGCTCGTGCACGGCGACCGCGGAGCGGACGGGGGCTCCGCCGCGCAGCCGGGCGATCTGGGCGGCGAGCTCCTCCGCGGCCTCGTCGAGGCCGGGCGTGCCGGCCGCGGCGCGCAGCTCGTCGGTGACGGCGAGCAGGGCGGCGAGATGGCTGGCGAGCTGGATGTCCAGCTCCTCCTCGCGCGAGCGGTGCGGGAAAGCGCCGGGGTCGGCCGCCGTGGTGTGGACCGACTTGGTGCGGATCGGCTCGTACATCGGAGGCCTCCAGGCAGGAGCGGGCAGCGGCTTGGCCTCCATCGTACCTTGGAACGTGTCTAATTTAGAACCTGTCCAAAACTGGGCCGGTCGGAGGCCTGTCAGGCCTGGCCGTACCCGTCCAGGAAGTTCCCGATCCGGGTCACCGCCTCCGTCAGCTGGCGGGTGTCCGGGAGGGTGACGACGCGGAAGTGGTCGGGCTCGGGCCAGTTGAACCCGGTGCCCTGGACGACCATGATCTTCTCGGCGCGCAGCAGGTCGAGCACCATCTGCCGGTCGTCCTTGATCTTGAACACCTTCGGGTCGAGGCGCGGGAAGAGATACAGCGCCCCCTTCGGCTTCACGCACGTCACGCCCGGGATCTGCGTCAGCAGCTCGTGCGCGACGTCCCGCTGCTCCTTCAGCCGCCCGCCCGGCAGGACGAGATCGCTGATCGTCTGCCGGCCGGTGAGCGCCGCGACCACACCGTGCTGGCCCGGCATGTTCGCGCACAGGCGCATGTTCGCCAGGACGGTGAGGCCCTCGATGTACGACTCGGCGTGCGCGCGCGGGCCCGAGATCGCCATCCAGCCGACCCGGAACCCGGCCACCCGGTACGCCTTCGACATGCCGTTGAAGGTCAGCGTCAGCAGGTCCGGGGCGATCGCGGCGGTCGGGGTGTGCGTCGCGCCGTCGTAGAGGATCTTGTCGTAGATCTCGTCGGAGCAGACCAGGAGGTTGTGCCGGCGGGCGATGTCGGTGAGGCCGCGCAGCATCTCGTCGGTGTAGACGGCGCCGGTGGGGTTGTTCGGGTTGATGATGACGATGGCCTTGGTGCGGTCGGTGACCTTCCGCTCCACGTCGGCCAGATCGGGCATCCAGTCCGACTGCTCGTCGCAGCGGTAGTGGACGGCGGTGCCGCCGGACAGCGAGACCGCGGCGGTCCACAGCGGGTAGTCGGGGGCCGGGACGAGGACCTCGTCGCCGTCGTCGAGCAGGCCCTGCATCGCCATCACGATGAGCTCGGAGACGCCGTTGCCGATGTAGACGTGCTCGACGTCCGTCTCCACGCCCAGCGTCTGGTAGTGCATCATCACCGCGCGGCGGGCGGCGAGCAGGCCCTTCGCGTCGCCGTAGCCGTGCGCGTCGCCGAGGTTGCGGAGCATGTCCTCGAGGATCTCCGGCGGGCAGTCGAAGCCGAACGCCGCGGGGTTGCCCGTGTTCAGCTTCAGGATGCGGTGGCCCGCCGCCTCCAGTCGCATCGCTTCCTCGAGAACCGGGCCCCGGATCTCGTAGCAGACGTTGGCGAGCTTGGTGGACTGGATGAGCTGCATGGACAGACTGTACGGCCGTGCGCGACGCGGGCGCGCTCCGTCGGGGCCGGGTGGGCGGGGCCCGCGTCGGCCCGGTTCCGAATGCGATGGCACGCGGTGCCGGACGCCTGAGGAATGCCGGGTGGGGCGCGGGGCGCGGCTTGGATGCGCGGGCCGGCGGGCGGGGTGAGATGGGCCACTCGGGCGGCGTCGGCCCCGTTCAGACGTCGGCCCCGTTCAGCAGGGGGTGCCGGGGGTGGCCGCGGTGGCCCGCAGCAGGTCCCGGACCAGGTCGAGGTCGACGCGGTCGGGTGAGCGGAAGCGCAGACAGCCCTTCCCCATGTCCTGGCCGGCGAGCCGGTCCGCGAACGCGTCGCGGACGTCCGTGCGCAGGAGGTAGAGGGAGAGGTACTGCTTCTGGCTCGCGAAGGCGATCTCGACGGTGCCGCCGCGCCGGTAGGCGGGCATGCCGTACTCCATCACCTCGTCGAAGCCGGTCAGCTCCGCGCGGCACAGCCGGCGCAGTGCGCTGAGGACCGCCCGGCGGTCCTCCGGGGCCTCGGCCAGGTAGCCGTCCACATCGCTCGCGTCGCTCCGTGCCATGACGCCAGCCTAGGCGGCGCCTCACACCGCGCGTGTGTTCGAGCATTTGTTCGAACGCGGAGGTATGGTGGTCCCATGCTCCAGGGATCGCTGTTCGACCAGGCCGACCGGATCGAGGAGAGCGCGCTCGGCGGGCTCGACGCGGTGCGCCGTACCGTGCTCGGGGCCGGTGCCTGGATCGACGTGCTGCCCGGCTGGCTGCACGGCTCCGACGCGCTGTTCGAACTGCTCGCCGCGCAGGTCCCCTGGCGGGCCGAGCGCCGCCAGATGTACGAGCGGGTCGTCGACGTGCCGCGGCTCCTGAAGCACTACGGCGCGGGCGAACCGCTGCCGCACCCCGTGCTCGCCGAGGCCCGCGACGCACTGTCCGCGCACTACGGGCCCGAACTGGGCGAGCCGTTCACGACGGCCGGGCTCTGCTACTACCGCGACGGACGCGACAGCGTCGCCTGGCACGGCGACCGCATCGGGCGCGGCGCCCGCGAGGACACCATGGTCGCGATCCTCTCCGTCGGCGCACCCCGCGACCTGCTCCTGCGCCCCCTGGGCGGCGGCCCCGTCGTGCGGCGCCCGCTCGGCCACGGCGACCTCATCGTGATGGGCGGCTCCTGCCAGCGGACCTGGGAACACGCCGTCCCCAAGTCGGCGCGGGCGGCCGGGCCCCGGATCAGCGTCCAGTTCAGGCCGCGCGGCGTGCGCTGAGCGCCGACGGGCGCCGCGGCGCCCAACTCCCCCTCCCCATCGGGTCCTTGCCGCCGACGCGGGCCGGACCGCCCTCTTGTCGCGCCGTCCGCCGGGCCGAAGAATGCACCCGGCAACCATCGGCTACAGGCGTCACACCCGACGCCGGCAAGGGGGGCTCCACCCATGGCACCTTCGGCACCGATGACATCGAGGCTCGGCAGGGCGGCGACCGGCGCGGCCTTCGCCCTGGTCCTCGCGGCGGCGGGGGCGGCGCCCGCGGCGGCGGCCGGCGACACCCGCGCCGCATCGCACGACGCGCCCGTGACCTTCGCCGCAACGGTCGCGCTCAGCAACTGTTCGGGCTCCGTCGTACGCACCCCGCAGTCCCGGCCCGACGACCCCGCCCTCGTGCTGTCCAACGGGCACTGCATCGAGAGCGGCTTCCCGCAGGCCGGCGAGGTCATCGTCGACCAGCCGTCCACCCGCACCTTCACGCTCCTCGACGAGAAGGCCGGCGACCTCGGCACACTGCGGGCCGACCGGATCTCGTACGCGACGATGACCGACACCGACGTCTCGCTGTACCGGCTCACCACCAGCTACCGGCAGATCGAGCGGCAGTACCACGTGCGGCCGCTGCTCCTCGACGCGCGCCACCCGCGCAAGAACACCGCGATCACGGTGGTGTCGGGCTACTGGAAGCAGCAGTACCGGTGCGCCGTCGACGGGTTCGTCAACGAGGTCAGGGAGTACTGGTGGACCTGGAAGGACTCGGTGCGCTACACGCCCGGGTGCGGGACCATCGGCGGCACCTCGGGATCCCCGGTGATCGACGACCGCACCGGACGGGTCGTCGCCGTCAACAACACCCACAACGAGGACGGCGAGCAGTGCACCCTCAACAACCCCTGCGAGGTCGACCGCAAGGGCCGCGTCACCGTCCGCCCCGACGCGCGCTACGCGCAGGAGACCTACGGGATCGTGCCGTGCGTCCGGCACGACGGCACCCTCGACCTGGGACGCAAGAAGTGCACGCTTCCTGAGCCCCAGGCCTAGGGCCCTGGCCCGGGGTTCAGGCGGTGGGGGTGCGCCGGACGGAGCGGCCCGCGAGGACGTCCGTGCGGCGGCCGTCCTCGATGACGGGCCGGCCGTCGATCAGGACGTGCGGGATGCCCACCGGCAGGGTGCGCGGCGCCTCGAACGTCGAGCCCGCCGCCACCGTGTCCGGGTCGAAGAGCACGAGGTCGGCGCGGTACCCCTCGCGGACCAGACCGCGGTCCGGCAGCCGCAGCCGGGCCGCGGGACGCGAGGTCAGATGCGCGACCGTCTCCTCCAGGGACAGCACCCCGAGGTCACGGGCGTACCGGCCCAGGTAGTGCGGGAACGTGCCGTACGCGCGCGGGTGCGGCTTGACGCCCTGGAGGATGCCGTCGCTGCCGCCCGTGTGCACCGGGTGCTGCATGATCGCGCGGACGTTCTCCTCGTGGCCGACGTGCTGGAGGATCGTCGAGCCCAGGCCGTCCTCGATCAGCAGGCGGCGGGCCGTCACCCAGGGCGCCTCGCCGCGCTCGGCGGCGGCCGCCGCGACGGTCCGGCCCACGTACGTGCCGAGGTCCGGGTCCCGGACGCCGGAGATCTCGATCGTCTCCCACTCCATCGGCACCCCGTGGCAGCCGTCCGAGCCGAGCTCCTCGACGTGGTGCCGGATCCGCTCGGCCGTCGCGTCGTCGCGCAGCCGGGCGAGGGTCGCGTCGGGACCGCCCTCGTTGGCCCAGCTCGGCAGCATCGCGACGAGCGTCGTGGCGCCCGGCGTGTACGGGTACGTGTCGAGGCTGATGTCGGCGCCCGCCCCGATGGCCTCGTCGAGCAGGGCCAGCAGATCGGTGCCCCTGCCCTTGTTCACCCCGAAGTTCATCGTGGCGTGCGCCAGGTGCAGGGAGCAGCCCGCGCTCCGGGTCAGCTCGACCATCTCCCGGTACGCGTCCAGCGCGCCCGCCCCGTAACTGCGGTGGTGGGGGCAGTAGTAGCCGCCGTACGACGCGACGACCCGGCACAGCTCGGTCAGCTCCGCGTCCTTCGCGTACATGCCCGGCGTGTACGTCAGGCCCGAGGACATGCCGACCGCGCCCTGCTCCATGCCCTCGGCGACCAGCCGCCGCATGTGCGCGAGCTCGGCCTCGGTCGCGTCCCGGTCGTCCCAGCCGACGGCGTGCATCCGGACTGTGCCCTGGGGGATCAGGTAGGCGGCGTTGACCGCGATGCCGCGGTCGAGCCGGTCCAGGTACTCGCCGACCGAACGCCAGTCGAAGTCGATGTCCGACCCGTCGCCGTTCCAGCCGGCGATGACCTGGCGGACCTGGCCGAGGGTGCGGTCGTCGACCGGGGCGTACGACAGGCCGTCCTGGCCGAGCACCTCGAGGGTGACGCCCTGGGCGGCCTTCGCGCTGTGGTCCGGGTCGCGGAGCAGGGCGAGGTCGCTGTGGGCGTGCATGTCGATGAAGCCGGGGGAGAGGGCGAGCCCGGAGCCGTCGAGGGTTCTCGGGGAGGAGGGGCGGGGGCCGCCGGTGTCCTCGCGGTGGATGCGGGCGATGCGGCCGTCGGTGACCTCGACGTCGGCGCGGTAGGCCGGGGTGGCGGTGCCGTCGATGACCTTGACGTCCTTGATGACCAGGTCCGTCATTCCTGGCTGCCTCTCTTGGGGGGTGAGTTCGGGTGCGGGTTCGGTGGGGGCTGGTCGCGCAGTTCCCCGCGCCCC
>NZ_WWIA01000215.1 GCF_009870065.1 Streptomyces sp. SID5785
CCGGAGCCGGAGGGGCCCATCACCGCGGTGAAGGTGCCCGCCGGCAGGCTGAGCGTGATGTCGTCGAGTGCGGTGACCCGGTCGGCCCCGCTCTCGTCCGTGCCGTAGGTCTTGCCGACCCGGACCAGGCGCAGCGCCTCTCCGTGGGCCGTGTTCCGCGGTGTCCGTCCGTGGTGTCGCATGATCGCCGATCCCCTCGTCTGGCGCTCTCTGCGCCTCGTCATCGACGCTACGGACGGGGACCGGCGGACACATTGGGCGTACGGCCCGGACCGGGGTGGTGCTGCGTACACCCCCGGGCCGGAGGCAGGCCCCGGGCCGCGGGACAGGCGGGAGTTCGAAGACAGGGCCTAGGAGGGGCCGCCCGAGCGGGCGAGCCAGCGGCCCGCGTGCCGGGTGACCTCGATGGGGCGGCCGAAGCAGGCGGTCATCCCGTCGGGGGTGAGGACGTCCTCGACGGGGCCCCGGGCGAGGACCCGGCCCTCGCGCAGGAGCAGCGCGTGGCTGATCGCCGGGGAGAGCTCCTCGAGGTGGTGGGTGACCGTCACGGTGGCGAGCTCCGGCCGGTTCTCGGCAAGCCTGCGCATGGTGTCGATGAGGTCCTCGCGGGAGGGCAGGTCGAGCGCGTTGAACGGCTCGTCCAGGAGCAGCAGCGCGGGGTCCGCCATGAGGGCGCGGGCGATGAGGATGCGGGCGCGCTGGCCGCCGGAGCAGACCCCGTACTCGCGGTCGGCGAGCTCCTTGATGTCGAGCTCGGCGAGCAGGGCGTCCGCGCGCTCGCGCACGTCGGTGCCGTACGTCTTCCAGAGCGGCTGGACGGTGCCGGAGTGGCCGGTCAGGACGACGGTGTGGCCGGTGAGGTCGCGCGGGACGCGCTGGGAGGTGGAGACGTGGCCGATGTGGGCGCGCAGTTCGCGCACGTCGACGCGGCCGAGGCGGTGACCGAGCACCTCGACGGTGCCGGTGGTGGGGTGGTTGGTGGCGCCGACGAGGCGCAGGATGCTGGTCTTCCCCGCGCCGTTGGGGCCGAGGAGCGCCCAGTGCTCGCCGGAGCGCACGGTCCAGTCGATGCCGTCGAGGATGACCTGGCCGGTGGTGATGCGACGCATGCCGACGCCATCGAGGGCGGCCACGGTCCGGCCGCCGCCTCCGGTGCCGTACGTCGTGCCGGACGCCGTTCCGTCCGCCGTTCCGTCCAGGGTCGCGCTCATGCTGCCTCCCGCCGCTGGGCCTGTCCTGCGTGGCCGGAAGAGTAGCTGTAGGCGGCATTTATCCGGGCGGCCGTCCGAGGAGTGGACGGCCGCCCGGTGCGCGGCTCAGCCCTGGCGGAGCAGGTCGCGCAGGGCGGTGTTGAGTGCGAGCACGTTGACGGTGGGCTCGCCGATGAAGCCCAGGGTGCGGCCGTCCTCGTGCGCGTCGACGAGCTGCTGCACGCGGGCGACCGGCAGGTGGTTGCGCTGGGCGACGCGGTGCACCTGGAGGTCGGCGTAGGCCGGCGAGATGTCCGGGTCGAGGCCCGAGCCCGAGGAGGTGACGGCGTCGGGCGGGACGTCGGCGGCCCTGACCTGGTACGTGGCCGTGGAGTTGTCGGCCACGACGGCGGCGCGTGCCTTCCTGACCTGGGCGGTCAGTGCGGGGTTGTCGGCGGCGAGGTTGGTGGCGCCGGACAGGATCAGGTGGTACTGCGTGTTGACGCTGTTGGTGCCGAGGCCGTTCTGCGGGCGGCCCTGGAACCATCTGAGGTCGGGCTTGCCGTCCGGCGTCGTGTACGACTGGCCGATGAGCGAGGACCCGACGACCCGGCCGCTCGCGTCCTCGGTCTCCGAGCCGTTCGCCTTGTCGTGGAAGGCGGTCTGGGCGATGCCGGTGACCGCGAGCGGGTAGAGGACGCCGCAGACGAGGGTGAGCAGGAGCAGGGCGCGCAGGCCCGCCCACACCGGCCGGCCGGTGTTTCCTACGGAGTTGTTCATGCTGATCAACGCTTTCTGGGGGTCACAGCCCGGGGACGAGGGACAGCAGCAGGTCGATGAGCTTGATGCCGATGAACGGGGCGACGAGGCCGCCGAGTCCGTAGACGCCGAGGTTGCGGCGCAGCATCCGGTCGGCGCTCGTCGGGCGGTAGCGCACGCCCTTCAGGGCGAGCGGGACGAGGGCCACGATGATGAGCGCGTTGAAGATCACCGCGGAGAGGATCGCCGAGTCGGGGCTCGACAGGCGCATGACGTTGAGCGTGTCGAGCCCGGGGTAGACCGCCGCGAAGAGGGCCGGGATGATCGCAAAGTACTTCGCGACGTCGTTGGCGATCGAGAACGTGGTCAATGCACCACGTGTGATCAACAGTTGCTTGCCGATCTCGACGATCTCGATCAACTTGGTCGGGTCGGAGTCCAGGTCGACCATGTTGCCGGCCTCCTTGGCGGCCGACGTGCCGGTGTTCATGGCGACGCCGACGTCCGCCTGGGCGAGGGCCGGGGCGTCGTTGGTTCCGTCGCCGGTCATCGCGACGAGCTTGCCGCCCGCCTGCTCGCGTTTGATGAGGGCCATCTTGTCCTCGGGGGTGGCCTCGGCGAGGAAGTCGTCGACGCCGGCCTCCTCGGCGATGGCCTTCGCGGTCAGCGGGTTGTCGCCCGTGATCATGACGGTTTTGATGCCCATGCGGCGCAGTTCGTCGAACCGTTCGCGCATGCCGTCCTTGACGACGTCCTTGAGGTGCACGACGCCGAGCACCCGGGCGCCTCCGGCGTCCTCCCTCGCCACGAGCAGGGGCGTGCCTCCGGCCTCGGCGATACGGTCGGTGAGCTCCTGGGCGTCCGCGGGGACCTCTCCCCCGCGCTCGCGCACCCAGGCCGTCACGGCCCCGGCGGCGCCCTTGCGGATCCGGTGCCCGTCGGTGTCCACGCCGGACATCCGGGTCTGTGCGGTGAACTCGATCCAGGTGGCGTCCGCGAGCTCGCCCTCGCGGCGGGCGCGCAGCCCGTGCTTCTCCTTGGCGAGGACGACGACGGAGCGGCCCTCGGGGGTCTCGTCGGACAGGGACGACAGCTGGGCTGCGTCGGCGAGTTCGGCCTCGGTGACCCCGGCGACCGGGACGAACGCGGCGGCCTGGCGGTTGCCGAGGGTGATCGTGCCCGTCTTGTCGAGCAGCAGGGTGGAGACGTCGCCGGCGGCCTCGACGGCCCTGCCGGACACGGCGAGCACGTTGCGCTGCACGAGACGGTCCATGCCGGCGATGCCGATGGCGGAGAGCAGGGCGCCGATCGTGGTCGGGATCAGACAGACGAGGAGGGCGACGAGCACCACCATGCCGATCGGCTCGCCCGCGTAGTCCGCGAAGGGCGGCAGGGTCGCGACGGCGAGGAGGAAGACGACGGTCAGCGACGCGAGCAGGATGTTCAGCGCGATCTCGTTGGGCGTCTTCTGCCGTGCGGCGCCC
>NZ_WWIA01000216.1 GCF_009870065.1 Streptomyces sp. SID5785
ATTCGACCCCTGGTCCCCGGAGTTCCTGGCCGACCCGTACCCCGCGTACGCGGAACTCCGCGCCGCCGGCCGGGTCCACCACTACGCGCCCACCGGGCAGTACCTGGTGCCGCACCACGGGGACGTCTCCGCGCTGCTGCGCGACCGCCGCCTGGGCCGCACCTATCAGCACCGCTACACGCACGAGGAGTTCGGCCGGACGGCGCCGCCCGCCGCGCACGAGCCGTTCCACACGCTCAACGACCACGGCATGCTCGATCTCGAGCCCCCGGACCACACCCGCATCCGCCGACTGGTGTCCAAGGCGTTCACCCCGCGCACGGTCGAGCGGCTGCGGCCGTACGTGGAGAAGCTGGCCGACGAGCTGGTCGGCGCTCTCGTCGCGGAGGGCGGCGGCGACCTGCTGACCGCGGTCGCGGAGCCCCTGCCGGTGGCCGTCATCGCCGAGATGCTCGGCATCCCCGCGTCCGACCGCCCGCTGCTGCGCCCCTGGTCGGCGGCGATCTGCGGGATGTACGAGCTGAATCCGCCGGAGGAGACGGCGCGGGCGGCGGTGCGGGCGTCCGTCGAGTTCACCGCGTACCTGGACGAGCTGATCGCCGTCCGTCGCAGGGACCCGGGCGAGGACCTGATCTCGGGGCTCATCGCCGCCCACGACGAGGGCGACCGGCTCACCGGGCAGGAGCTGGTCTCCACGTGTGTGCTGCTGCTCAACGCCGGTCACGAGGCCACGGTCAACGCGACGGTGAACGGCTGGTGGGCGCTCTTCCGGCACCCCGACCGGCTGGCAGGACTGCGCGCCGACCACTCCCTGGTCCCGTCCGCGGTCGAGGAACTGCTGCGCTACGACACCCCGTTGCAGCTCTTCGAGCGCTGGGTCCTGGACGACATCGAGATCGCCGGCACGATCGTCCCGAAGGGCTCCGAGGTCGCGCTCCTGTTCGGCTCCGCGAACCACGACCCGGCGGTCTTCCCGGACCCGTCCCGACTCGACCTGACCCGTGCGGAGAACCCGCACATCTCCTTCAGTGCGGGCATCCACTACTGCATCGGCGCGCCGCTCGCCCGGGTCGAACTCGCGGCGTCGATGCGGGCGTTGCTGACCCGGGCGCCCGGCCTGCGGGTGGTGTCGGAGCCGTCCCGCAGGCCGAACTTCGTGATGCGGGGTCTGACCGGGCTGCTCGTCGAGGTGTGAACCGTCCCTGACGGAGCTTACGGAGCTTGCTGAGCTCACGGAGCTGACAGAGGGTCAGTTCGACAGGTCCCGGCGGCGCAGCGCCACGAGCCCCGCCCCCGTGAGCAGCGCCGCCAGCGCCACCAGGACGAGCACCGGTGTCCAGGTCATGTCCCCGCCGGGGAGCTTGGGGAGATGGCCGAAGGGGGACAGGTTCATGACCGCCTGCGGCAGCTTCAGGGCCGGGCCGAGCCAGCCGAGGAGCAGCGCCGCACCGGCCGCCGCCCAGCCCGCGGGGGCGGCCTGCGGGGCGATCCCGTACAGCAGTACCGCGATCGAGCCGAGCACCCAGACCGCGGGCAGCTGGACCAGGCAGGCGGCGAGGACGGGGCCGAGGTCGTGCCCGTAGCCGGCGGCCAGGCCGAGTCCGCCGAGCACCAGGATCAGGGCCGCTCCGCCGAACGCGATCACGAGGTGGCCCGCCGCCCAGCGCAGCCGGCCGACCGCGCCGGTCAGGACGGACTCGGCCCGCTGTCCGGTCTCCTCGCCGTGCAGCCGCAGGACCGCCTGGACGACGTAGAGGGAGGCGACCATCCCGAGCATGCCGACCATCGCGGCGAGGAACGCGTCCGTCAGTCCGGACTGGCCGCCCATCCGCTCGATGATCTCCCGGGTGTCGGCGCTGCCGCCGACGAGGTCGGTCGCGCCGTTCGTGACGCCGCCGAGCACGGCGCCGGACGCGAGGAAGGCCAGCGACCAGCCGATGACGCTGCCGCGCTGGAGCCGCAGGGCCAGGCCGCCCGCCGAGCCGAGGCGGCCGCGCGCGGGACCGGGCCGGCTCGGCAGGAAGCTCATGCCCACGTCGCGCCGTCCGGCGAGGGCGTAGGCCGCGGCGCCCTGCGCGAGCACGGCCGCGGCGAACAGCAGGAGCACCCACCAGCGTTCGCCCGCGTAGGCGCGGGTGTTCTCCAGCCAGCCGATCGGGGACAGCCAGGTCAGCACCGACTCGTTCTGGGAGGAGCCCGCGTCGCCGGCCGCCCGCAGGACGAACGCGGCGCCGAGCAGACCGGCGGTGACGCCCCGGGCCAGCCGCGCGCTCTCGGTGAACTGGGCGACGATCGCGGCCGTCGTCGCGAACACCATGCCCGCGCCGCCGGTCGCGAGACCGAGCGCGAGCGCGCCCGCGAAGCCGTCCCCGGCGGTGACCGTCATCCCGGCGGTGATGATCAGGGCGACCGTCGCGTTGGCGATCAGCGCGGTCAGCAGCGCGGCCGTGAGCGGCGCCCGCCGGCCGACCATCGCCGCGGACACCATCTCCTGGCGCCCGCTCTCCTCCTCGTCACGGGTGTGCCGTACGACGAGCAGCAGGCTCATCGCCGCCGCGAACACGGCCGCGTACGCCCCGACGCGCCACACGGTGAGGCCGCCGAGCGAGTCGTCGAGCGCCGGTCCGTAGAGCGCGCGCAGCGAGCTGTTGGTGCGCATCGTCGTCAGCACGCCGGCCCGCTCGGCCTGCGTCCCGTACAGGCCCTGCACGGTCTTCGGCATGGAGACGACGGTCAGCGCCACGACGTACACCCACACCGGCAGCATGACGCGGTCGCGGCGCACGGCGAGTCTCAGCAGGGTGCCGGTACCGGCGAGCGGGGCGCTGCCTCCGGTCCGCGGTGCGCGCCGGGCGGCCGCCGCGACGGCGGTCATCGGGCCGCCTCCGGCGTGCGGGTGCCGTCCGTGCCGTCCCGGCGCCCGTCGTCCCTGTGCCCGTCGGCGCGGTGGCCTTCGTCCCGGTGCCCGTCGTCCTGGTAGTGGCGCAGGAACAGCTCCTCGAGCGTGGGCGGTGTGCTGGTCAGCGAGCGCACACCGGACGCGGTGAGCGTGCGCAGCACGGCGCCGAGCTTGTCGGTGTCGACCTGGAGCCGCACGTGGTGTCCCGGGCCGCCCGCGTCCGCGCGCAGGTCAAGGCCGTGCACGCCGGGCAGGCCGGACAGTCCGTCGGGGGCCTCGGCGAGTTCGGCGGTGACGCTGGTGCGGGTGAGGTGCCGCAGCTGGGCGAGCGAGCCGGTCTCGACGGTGGCGCCCTTGCGGATGATGCTGACCCGGTCGCACAGCTCCTCGACCTCGCTGAGGATGTGGGACGAGAGCAGCACGGTCAGGCCGCGCTCCCGCGCGGCCTCCCGCACGCACGACTGGAACACCTCCTCCATCAGCGGGTCGAGCCCGGAGGTGGGTTCGTCGAGGATGAGCAGGTCGACGTCGGCGGCGGCGAAGGCGGCGACGAGCGCGACCTTCTGCCGGTTGCCCTTGGAGTAGGTGCGGCCCTTCTTGGTCGGGTCGAGCTCGAAGCGTTCGACGAGGTCGGCGCGGCGCCGCTCGTCGAGGCCGCCGCGCAGCCGGCCGTAGAGGTCGATGACCTCGCCGCCGCTGAGGTTGCGCCACAGGGTGACGTCTCCGGGCACGTACGCGACCTTGCGGTGCAGGGCGACGGCGTCGTCCCAGGGGTCGCGGCCGAGCAGCTGCACCGCGCCCGAGTCGGCGCGAAGGAGCCCGAGCAGGACGCGGATGGTGGTGGACTTGCCCGCGCCGTTCGGCCCGAGGAAGCCGTGCACCTCGCCGGCCTCGACGTCGAGGTCGAGGCCGTCCAGGGCCTGGGTCCGGCCGAACGCCTTGTGCAGTCCGGAGACCGTGATTGCCTTCGTCATGATTCCGCCTTCGTCATGATTCTGAACGTACGCGGACTTCACAAATTTGTGAAGTTAAGGAAGCGTATAAACTCGATACGTCAGGCGGGAGCCATCGGGGCAGAGCGCGGCAGGGGAGATGATCGGAACATGGCGACGGAGGCGGGCAGCGGCAGCGCGGCGGACAAGGGTGTGGCGGCTGCGGACGCGGTGGCCGCTGGCGCTGTAGCCGCGGACGCGGACGGCACGGACCTGCGCGCGCGCTTCGTCGAACGGTTCGCGGGCCAGCTCGTGGAGGCCGGCATGCCCCGGATGCCCGCCCGGATCTTCGCCGCGCTGCTAGCCTCCGACTCCGGCGCGCTGACCTCGGCCGAGCTCGGCGAGCGGCTCACGGTGAGCCCCGCCGCAGTCTCCGGCGCGGTGCGCTACCTCACGCAGCAGCACATGGTCACGCGCGAGCGCGAGCCCGGCACCCGCCGCGACCTCTTCCGCGTGCACAGCAACCAGTGGTACGAGGCGCTGGGCAACCGCGACAGCATCCTCAAGCGCTGGGAGGACGCCCTGCGCGAGGGCGTCGAGAGCGTCGGCCCCGGCACCCCGGCCGGCCGGCGCATCGCCGAGACCCTGGCCTTCTTCGAGTTCATGCAGCTGGAGCTGGCCGGGATGATGGACCGCTGGCGCGCGCACCGCAGCACGCTCGGCCTGGACTGACGCCCGGTCCCACCAGGGACGGGCCGCGATTGTGCCGCCCTCCGCCCGCGTGCGCACGATGCCTAGCATGGAGCGGTCGGAGTAGAGGAAGGGCGGCCGAGGTGAGCGAGGCGGCACGACAGGACGCGGCGCCGGACGAAGGATCCGGGAGCGGCACCGGGGCCACGGACCGGGACGCGACGATGCGGCAGCTCGAGTTCGAGACGATGCTGTTCAACCGGCACGCCTACCTCTTCGCGTCCCGCGGCAGAATGACGATCTGGAACCTGGACCGCAGCGCGTACATCCTGCTGACCCGCATCCAGATGGTCGGCCCGATGTCGATCGGGCAGCTCAGCGAGGCGACCGGCCTCGACGCCTCGACCCTCAACCGGCAGACCGCGGCGATGATGCGCCAGGACCTCGTCGAGCGGATCCCCGACCCCGACGGCGGCATCGCCCGCAAGTTCCGGATTACGGCCGAGGGCGAGCAGGCGCTCGGCGGCGACCGGGCACGCAACCTGGGCATCCTCGAGGGCCTGACCGACGACTGGACCGAGGACGAGGCCGCGACGTTCACCGCGTCCCTGCACCGCCTGAACCGCGCCATCGAACGCCTCGACGGCAGACCCTGGCCCCGCCCCTGACCGGTCCTGGTCCCGCTTCTGGCGGGTCTTGGTCCTGCCTCTGTCCGGGTGGCCTGTTCCTGCCCTGTGACCGGTCCTGGTCCCGTCTCTGGCCGATGGCCGGGCCCTGCCTCTGACCGGTCCTTTCCTCGCCCCTGATCCTGTGGCCCGCCGCGCCCTCCGATCGGGCCTGGTCCCTCTCTGGCCGGGTGGCCGGGTCCCGCCCCTGACCAGTCCTTGCCCCGTCCCTGACCGGCCATGGCCCGCCCAGGACCGGGCCCTGGTCCGCTCCTGCCGGTGGCTACGGCAGGGCCAGTGACCAGGCCCCCGCCCGTACCACCCAGGTCCTCCGGCGCACCGGCCCGGACACCACGGCGTCGGCCCGGTAGCGGAAGTCCGCGCCCGACACGGTCACGCTCCGGGCCCCGACCCGCACCGCCTCGCGGCGCGCGCCGCCCCCGGCGCCGAACCGCACCTCGACCCGGGCCAGCCCGTCCCCCGCACCCAGCGACACCGCGTCCACCGGCTCGTCCAGATCCGCCAGCGTCACCCCGTCCGCCTCGATCCGCAGCCGCGCCGCCGCGCCACCGGCGGCCGCGCCCGGCTCCCCGTCGGCCCGCGCCGCGCCGCGCCCCCCGAGCCCCCGCACCAGCGACCGGCACGTGCGCAGGAACGGGCGTGCGGACCCACCCGCCCCCGACAGCGCGGAGGACGGCCCGACCGGCGGGATGTGCAGCTCGCCGAGAACCACCCCGTCGCTGTCGTCGACCAGCAGGTCGAGCCGGCGCTCCGTCCCGTCGAGCGCGGCCCGCGCCGCCGCGACCGGCCCGCTCGGCACCCCCAGCGCGTGCGCGAGCCCCACCGCGCTGCCCACCGGCACCAGCGACAGCACGGCCCCGCCCAGCTCACGCTCCCGGTGCAGGAGCGACACCGCCCGCAGCAGCGCCCGGTCGTCGCCCACGACCACGGGGCGCCGGGCGCCCCGCCTGGCCAGCGCCCGCGCGAACTCCTCCGGCCCCTCCGGCAGGCACACCTTCGCCGTCGCGCCCGCGCTCAGGACGTCCTTCGCGATCCGTACCGACTCCCCGTCCGAACGCCGCGCCGCGGGGTCCACGAGCACCAGAAGCTGCCGCGACAGCGCCTCGCCCACACGGTCCGACGGATGGTCCAAAGCCGCCACCTCGGCTCCGCCTCGCTTCCTCGGGTAGCATCTTGGTGCAAGAGCCCCTTGCGCTATTGCGCCAGGGGCTTCGTCTATTCCGGGGTACCCCAAGGTTCTCGAAGGCTGTGACGCACTTCAGCGGCTGCGGCCTCTGACCTTGGACATGCCCCGCCCGGAAGGGGTGTACGCCTGTGCCCGCACTTGTGCTGCTCGGTGCTCAGTGGGGTGACGAAGGCAAGGGAAAGGCCACCGACCTGCTCGGTGGGTCCGTGGACTACGTGGTGCGCTACCAGGGCGGCAACAACGCCGGCCACACGGTCGTCGTAGGCGACCAGAAGTACGCGCTCCACCTCCTCCCTTCCGGAATCCTCTCCCCGGACTGCACGCCGGTCATCGGTAACGGTGTCGTCGTCGACCCGTCGGTCCTGCTCTCCGAGCTGAGCGGTCTGAACGAGCGCGGCGTCGACACGTCCAAGCTCCTGATCAGCGGCAACGCGCACATCATCACGCCGTACAACGTGACCGTCGACAAGGTGACGGAACGCTTCCTCGGCAAGCGCAAGATCGGCACCACGGGGCGCGGCATCGGCCCGACCTACGCGGACAAGATCAACCGCGTCGGCATCCGCGTCCAGGACCTCTACGACGAGTCGATCCTCACCCAGAAGGTCGAAGCGGCCCTCGAGGGCAAGAACCAGCTCCTCACCAAGGTCTTCAACCGGCGCGCCATCGAGACGCAGCAGGTCGTCGAGGAGCTGCTCGGTTACGCGGACCGGATCAAGGGCTACGTCGCCGACACGACCCTGATCCTGAACAACGCGCTCGACGAGGACAAGGTCGTCCTGTTCGAGGGCGGCCAGGGCACGCTCCTCGACATCGACCACGGCACGTACCCCTTCGTCACCTCGTCGAACCCGACCGCGGGCGGCGCCTGCACCGGTGCCGGCGTGGGCCCGACGAAGATCAGCCGGGTCATCGGCATCCTCAAGGCGTACACGACCCGTGTCGGGGCCGGCCCGTTCCCGACGGAGCTCTTCGACGAGGACGGCGAGGCGCTGCGCCGCATCGGCGGCGAGCGCGGTGTCACCACCGGCCGTGACCGCCGCTGCGGCTGGTTCGACGCCGTCATCGCCCGCTACGCGACCCGCGTGAACGGCCTGACGGACTTCTTCCTCACCAAGCTCGACGTGCTCACGGGCTGGGAGGAGATCCCCGTCTGCGTCGCCTACGAGATCGACGGCAAGCGCGTCGAGGAGCTCCCGTACTCGCAGACCGACTTCCACCACGCGAAGCCGGTCTACGAGACCCTGCCCGGCTGGTCCGAGGACATCACGAAGGCCAAGACCTTCGCGGACCTCCCCAAGAACGCGCAGGCCTACGTGAAGGCGCTCGAGGACATGTCCGGCGCACCGATCTCCGCCATCGGCGTCGGCCCCGGCCGCACCGAGACCATCGAGATCAACTCGTTCCTGTAGGAACCGGCCGGACCGCGCACCCCGGAGCCCCAGTGGCCCCGGGGCCCCGGCGGCCCACTCCGACGCCCCGCTCCGCTCGACCGGACCGGGGCGTCGGTCGTTCCGTCGGCCCTGTCACCAGTCCCGTCAGTCCTGCTTGTCGTAGGTCAGGCTCTGCGTCTTGCCCTCGAGGTCGACCATGACGCGGCGCAGCGCGCCCGAGGGCAGCAGCGTGATCGTGCTGGGCTGTCCGGCCCTGCACGCGTCCGCGGGCTCGGCCACGACCGGGTCCGTCGTGCCGATGCGGAGCGTCGACTCGCTGGCCGAGGTCAGCTCGCCCTGGAAGACGCAGTGGTACGGGTCGCCGTTGCCCTGCGTGCCGTCCGCCGTCATCGACAGGACGGTGTCCCCGGTGGAGCCCTGCTGGATGACGATGCGGCGCGGGTGGTGCCCGCTGCTGTTGTCGATCGAGCCCTCCCACGTGCCCAGGAAACGGGCCGGGATGTCGCCCGCGCCGCCCTGCGGGGAGTCCGAGGGGGACTCGGCCGGGCCGGACGACGCCGGCGGAGCGGACGTCTGCGGGCCCGGGTCGGTCGTCGTGCCGGACTGCTGGGCGGTCGGCGTGGGGTCGCCGCCGCCCCCCTTGCCCTCGGCCGAGCCGTCGTCCTTCATCAGGGCGTACACGGAACCGCCGGCGCCGAGCGCGACGACCAGGGCGACCGCGATCAGCGCCGCGGTCGAGCGGCCCCGGCGCGGGGGATCCTGCTGCGGCGGGCCGAGCGCGACCGCGCCCGGGCCGTAGGGCGGGGTCTGCTGCCACGGCGGCTGGGCTTGCGGAGGTCCCTGCGGATAGCCGTACGCGGCGGGCGGCAGCGCGGCGGGTGCGGGCGCAGGTGCAGGTGCAGGTGCGGGTGCCGGTGACGGTCCGGGCGCCGGGGTCGGAGCCGGGGCCGGGGCCGGTGCCGGCGGGTCCTGGCCGACGATCATCGTCGGAAGGTGGTCCAGCGGGGCCGCGCCCGGCGCGCCCGGCGGCGGCGGGCCGTCCGGCGAACCGGCGGGCGGCGCCGGCGGGAGCGCGGGCGGCAGAGCC
>NZ_WWIA01000217.1 GCF_009870065.1 Streptomyces sp. SID5785
GTAGGGGCGGCGGCCGGCCAGGGCGGGGGTGCTCATGGACGTGCCTTTCCCGAGGTGACTGCGGTGGCAGGGGTGGTGCGCCGGGCCGCGCCGCCGGTGCCGCGGGTCACGACGAAGGACAGGGCGCAGCACACGAGCAGCAGGAGGACGGAGGCGGCGGACGCGAGGCCGTAGTTGTTGCGGGTGAACGCGGCGTCGAAGATGTACATGTTGGGCGTGTACCGGGGGCCGACGAGCGGGGTGGCCTTGCCGAGCAGCATCGGTTCGGTGAACAGCTGCAGGGCGCCGATCGTGGTGAAGATGACCACGGTCGACAGGGTCGCGCGGATCATCGGCACCTTGATGGTGAGGGCCGTGCGCACGGGACCGGCGCCGTCGATGGCCGCGGCCTCGACGAGTTCGCGCGGAATGGCGCGCAGCGCGGCGAAGAAGATGACGGCCGTGTAGCCGAGGCCGCTCCACATCGCGATGTTGACGAGGGACGGGATCAGCATGTGGAGGCCGAGGAAGTCGATGTCGAGGTCGGCGCCGCCGAGCAGGTCGAGGACGGGTGAGATGCCGGGCGTGTAGAGGTAGAGCCAGATGACGGTGGCGATGATGCCGGGCACGGCGTGCGGGACGAACAGGACGGTCTGGCTGAGCTGTCGGGCGCGGACGAGTCCCGAGTCGAAGAGCAGGGCGAGTGCGAGGGCGCCGATGACGACGACCGGGATGAAGACCACGGCGTACAGGAGGGTGATGCCGACACCGCGGACGAAGCTGGGGTCGGCGAGCACGGCCGCGTAGTTGCGCAGGCCGGCGAAGGCGGTGCGGGCGGTGCCGAAGCCGAGGCCCTCGTGCGAGGTGGAGAAGAAGCTGAGCTTGATCGCGTAGAGCGTCGGTATGAGGAACACGGCCAGGAGCAGCACGGTGAAGGGGCCGAGGAGAGTGGCGACGGCGAGGCGCTGGGGGCCGCGGGTGCGGGTGGTCGGAGTGCTCACGCCTGCCTCACCTTCAGTCCGAGGCTGCGCATGTCGGGCAGGGTCTCGGCCTGGGCGGTGCGGAGCGCGTCAGTGATCGTCGTGCCGTACTCGATGCGGGCCAGGGCCTGGTGCAGGGACGTGGCGGTGGACTGCATGCGCGGACCCCATGTCCAGCCGGTGCGCAGGTGGCGGGCCTGGTCGCGGAAGAGGGCGTACACGTCCTGGCCGTCGTAGAAGTCCGGCTCGAACTGGCGGGAGGCGGAGGCGACGGCCTCGGGCGCCGCGGGGAACATGCTAGAGCGGCCGCCGGAGAGCCGCGCGGCGATGGCCTCGGGGGCCGTGGTCATCCATTCCAGGAACCGCATCGCGCGCTCCTTTCGGGGGCTGTCGGCGGTGATGGCGTGCAGCGAGACGCCGTCGGTGCCGAGCAGCGGACGGTCGGGGTTCCACTGGGGCAGCGGGGCCACGCGCCAGCGCCCCGCGGTGCCGGGGACGGAGGCGGCGAGGGCGGCCATGCCCCAGGGGCCGACGAGATGGCCGGCGACGCGGCCGCGGGCGAGGGCCGACATCCACTGCTGGCTGCTGCCGGGGGCGATCATGAGCAGGTCCTCGTCGATGAGTCCCTGCCAGTAGTCGGCGACCTTGCGGGTGGGCTCGCCGAGGAGGTCGAGGACCCAGCTGTCGCCGTCGATGGCGAACCACTGGCCGCCGCTCTGCATGGCGTGCCCGGCGAGCACGTTGGAGGCGTTGGGATGGAACGTGGTGAGGGCGATGCCCGACTGACGCTTGAGCCGGCGGGCCGCCTCGCGGAACTCGTCCCAGGTGGTGGGGACATCGATGCGGTGGGCCTCGAGGATGTCGGTGCGGTAGGCGAGGAGCATCGGGCCGAGGTCGAGGGGGATCGCGTAGACCTTGCCGTCGAGGGTGCCGTTCGTCCAGGCCTGCGGACCGAGACGGTCCTTGAGGTGGGGCGTGACCAGGTCGGTGAGGTCGGCGCAGACGCCGTCGATGGCGAAGGACGGGACGTCGGAGTCGGAGAGGCTGACGATGTCCGGGGCGTTGCCCGCGCGGGCGGCGTTGGAGAGTTTCGCGTTGCCGCCGGCGAGGCCCGAGGTCATGGGCGAGTAGCGGACCTGGTCGTCGGGGTGGGCCTTGTTCCAGGCGGCGACGAGGGTGTCGGTGCCGCGCAGGGCGGACCAGAAGGTCAGCTGCCCGTCCGGGTCGCGTTGAGCGGCGGAGGCATCGGCACAGGCGGTGGCGCCCGCGCCGGCGAGCGCGGTCCACAGGCCTGCGGCGAGCACGCGTCGTCTGCTGGGGGCGTGGTGGCTAGCCACGGTGTTCGGCGCTCGGCTGGTGGTTTCGAGGCATGGCAAGGCTCCCCTTGTGTCGGTGTGGGTGTGAGCGTGGGTGTGGGTGCGGGCGGCCGGGCGCGTGCGCCGGTGCTGCCGGTCAGACCGTGACGCCGTCGGCGGCCAGGTCGATCCGGCCGCCGCGGGCCGAGGACTCGTAGATCGCGAGGGCGGCGGCGACGACGGAGCGGCCGTACTCCGCGTCGACGAACGCGGCGCCCGGCAGACCCCGAGCGGCAGCGGTGAAGCCGTCCAACTGGGCGCGCAGGGACGTGCCCTGGCGGTCGGGGTCGGGGGCCATGAGCCGCGTCGAGCGGCCGTCGTGCAGGAGGAAGAGGCCTTCGGTGCCGGAGACCCGGAGAGTGGCGCGGTCCATGACGACCTCGGTCTCGTCGAAGTAGGGTGCGCCGCGGCTGGTGAGGGCGAGGCTCGCGGGGGTGCCGTCGGCGAGTTCGAGGAGGGCCAGCGCGTCGGTCTCGACGTCGAGTCCGGGCCGGCCGCGCACGACGCCGCTGACCTTGGCGACCGGGGAGCCGGTGAACCACTGGATGCGGTCGAGCCCGTGGCTGCCGACGTTCAGGACGATGCCGCCGCCGGCCAGCCCGGGGTCGAAGAACCAGGAGGGCCGGGAGCCGGGGTCGTAGTGGGCCGATCGGCGGTGGGTGATGAGGACGGGGCGGCCGTGCTCGCCGGAGGTGACGATCCGGCGCGCCTCCCGGGCAAGCGGGTCGAAGTGGATGACGTGGGCGACGGCGAGCAGCACACCGGCGTCGGCGCAGACCGCGGCCATGCGCGTGCAGTCCTCGACGCTGGTGGCCATGGGTTTCTCGACGAGGACGTGCGCACCGGCCCGGGCGGCGTCCTCGACGAGCGCGGTGTGCAGGGCGTGCGGGGCGGCCACGACGACGGCGTCGAGTCGTGCGGTGGCGAGCATGGCGCGATGGTCGGTGAACACGGCGGGCCCGGTCGGTCCGGCGAGCGCGGCGGCGGTGGCCCGGTGGGTGTCGCAGACGGCGGCTATCTCGTACCGCTCCGCTCCGGCGGCGGCCCTGACGTGTGCCGCGCCGATGCTGCCGGCGCCGATCACGCCGATGCGGAAGCGGTCCTGT
>NZ_WWIA01000218.1 GCF_009870065.1 Streptomyces sp. SID5785
GCCGGGCCGGAGTCTTCACCGGCTTGTGGACCGCGGGGGAGACGCTCGGACTCGCGCTGGGGCCCGGCCTGTTCGGCCTCGTCCTCGCGCTCGGCGGCTTCGCCTCCTCCGACGCCGACCACCGCGTCGCCCAGCCCGACTCCGCGCTCACCGCGATCGTCGTCGGATTCGGCGCACTGCCCGCGCTGCTCCTGCTGCTCAGCCTCCCGCTGCTGGCCCGTTACCGCCTCACGGAGGCCGAACTGACCCGGCTGCGCGACACGGCCGCACCGGCCGCCGCGCCGCCCGACCCGCCTGCCGCCCCGCCCTGTGCCCCGCGAGACGAGGAGTCCGTATGACGACCACCGGCGACGACGCCGAAGCCGAAGCCCTCCTGGCCCGGCTCACCGCCCTGCGCGCCGGGGACCTCCCGGTGCACGGCGGGCGCACCATGGCCTACGTCTACGACGCGGGCCTGACCGGCCTCGAGGAGCTGGCGGACGCCGCGTCCGCCGCCTTCGCCGGGGTCAACGGGCTCGACATGACCGCCTTCCCGAGCGTCGTCGAGCTGGAGAACGACCTCGTGCGCCGGGCCACCGCCCTGCTCGGCGGCGCCGCGGGCACCTTCACCAGCGGCGGCACCGAGAGCTGTCTGCTCGCCGTCCTGACCGCCCGGCAGCACGCCCGCCGCGTGCGCGGGATCACGGCGCCCGAGCTGGTCCTGCCCGAGACCGCGCACGCCGCCTTCCACAAGGCCGCCGAGCTGTTCGGGCTCACCGTCCGGTCCGTGCCCGTCGATCCGGAGACCTTCCGGGTGCGCCCCGCCGACATGGCCGCGGCGCTCACGGACGCGACCGCCCTCGTCGTCGTCTCGGCCCCCTCGTACGCCCACGGCGTCATCGACCCGGTCGCCGAGGTCGCGGCCGAGGCGGCGCGGCGCGGAGTGCTGTGCCACGTCGACGCGTGTATCGGCGGCTGGTACCTCGGGCACCTGCGGCGGGCGGGCCTCGGCGGGCGGGATGCCCCGGGAATTCCGGACACGCCGCAGGTGCCGGACTTCGACCTCTCCGTCCCCGGGGTCACGTCCCTCTCCGTGGACCTCCACAAGTACGCCTACACCCCCAAGGGCGCGTCGCTGCTGCTCTTCGCGGATCCCGGGCTGCGGCGGCACGGCTGGTTCGCGCACGCCTCGTGGCCCGGCTACCCCGTCGTGAACTCCACGCTCCAGGGCACCAAGTCCGCCGGGCCGCTCGCCGCCGCGTGGGCCGTGACCGAGCGCGTCGGGGCCGAGGGTTACACAGCGCTGTCGACGCGCGTACACCGCGCCGTGCACGCCCTCGCCGACGGCGTCGCCCGGATCGACGGGCTGCGCCTGCTCGCCCGCCCCGAGGCCTCGCTGCTCGCCGTCGCCGCCACGGACCCCGCGCTGGACGTGTTCGTCGTCGCGGACGAGATCCGGGCGAGCGGCTGGTATCTGCAGCCGCAGCCGGCCTTCGGCAGCTCACCGGCGAATCTGCATCTGACGGTGACGGCCGCCGTCGCCGGTGAGGAGACCGTCCGGCTGCTGCTGGCCGACCTGGAGAAGGCGGTGGCCCGGGCGCGCGAGAGCGGGCCGGTGCGGGTGGACCCCGGGATCGTCGCGGCCGCCGCCGCGCTCGACCCGGACACCCTGGGGCCGCAGGAGGTGGAGGCGGCGCTGGCGCTGGCCGGGGTCGGGCCGGACGGACGGCTGCCCGAGCGGGCGGCGCCCGTGCTCGCGGTGCTCCAGGCGCTCCCGGCCCGACTGAGCGAGCGGCTGCTGCCCGAGGTCGTCGGGAGGCTGTACCGGATCTGAGGCGCGGGGACGCGAAACGGCCCGTGGGGCGGAACCGAGCCGTTCCGCCCCACGGGCCGTGACGTTTCTGCTGATGCTGCGGTGCGGGCCTTCGAAGACCTGCTCAGGCCTCTTCGTGGGCCACGGCGCGACGGGCGTCCGCGTCCAGCACGCCCCAGCTGATCAGCTGCTCGGTCAGGACCGAGGGCGACTGGTCGTAGATCACCGCGAGGGTGCGCAGGTCGTCCTGGCGGATCGACAGCACCTTGCCGTTGTAGTCGCCGCGCTGGGACTGGATCGTCGCCGCGTAGCGCTGGAGCGGGCCGGCCTTCTCCGGCGGCACGTGGGCCAGTCGCTCGAGGTCGAGGACCAGCTTCGGCGGCGGCTCGGCGGCCCCGCCGGGCGTCGTGCCGGGCAGCAGCTCCTGCACCGGGACGCCGTAGAAGTCGGCCAGCTCGGCGAGGCGCTGCACGGTCACGGCGCGGTCCCCGCGCTCGTAGGACCCGACCACGACCGCCTTCCAGCGTCCCTGGGACTTCTCCTCGACGCCGTGGAGGGAAAGGCCCTGCTGGGTGCGGATCGCACGGAGCTTCGCCCCGAGCTGTTTGGCGTATTCGCTGGACATATAGCTCCCCGGACACTGCATCACTGTGCGGCTCCGCCGCGTGGCTGGTAACTCACTGTGAGGTTACGCAGCGTTACTTGGCCGCGTCAAGCCGAATGGTCCGTACCGACCTTCTCCCGGATCGGGGCTTCCCGCACCTTCAGGGCGGTGATCGGTGCTCCCGGTGGGCTGGTAGGGTGAGTGGCGCAATTTCGACGTCCTTTAAGGTCCGTCCCGTGAGGCGGAGAAGGAGGTCCGTTTCTTATGGACACGCAGAATCCCGATGCCCGGCCCGTGCTCGAGGGCCCGGACATCGCGCGGGTGCTGACCCGTATCGCCCACGAGATCGTCGAGCGCGCCAAGGGCGCCGAGGACGTGGTCCTCCTGGGCATCCCGACGCGAGGCGTCTTCCTCGCCCGCCGGCTCGCCGAGAAGCTCGAAGAGGTCACCGGCCGCGCCGTCCCCGTGGGCTCGCTGGACATCACGATGTACCGCGACGACCTGCGCATGCACCCGCCGCGCGCGCTCGCCCGCACCGAGATCCCCGCCGACGGCATCGACGGCCGCCTCGTCGTCCTCGTCGACGACGTGCTCTTCTCGGGCCGCACCATCCGCGCCGCCCTCGACGCTCTGAACGACATCGGGCGTCCGCGCGCCGTGCAGCTCGCGGTCCTCGTCGACCGCGGCCACCGCGAACTCCCGATCCGCGCCGACTACGTCGGCAAGAACCTCCCCACGTCGCTGCGGGAGACGGTCAAGGTCCAGCTCGCCGAGGAGGACGGCCGCGACGCCGTGCTGCTCGGTGCCAAGCCGGACGCCAAGGCAGCCGAGCAGTAGCCACCTTCCCGAGGCGTGCGCCCCTGCGGCGTACGCCCGCGAACGTGCGCCCTCGCGCGCCTGAATGCCCCGAAATCTCCTGATCTTCTCCTGACCTCGCCCTACGGAGCACCCCAGATGATGCGACACCTCATCTCGGCCGCCGACCTCACCCGCGACGACGCCGTCCTCATCCTCGACACCGCCGAGGAGATGGCCCGCGTCGCGGACCGGCCCATCAAGAAGCTGCCGGCCCTGCGCGGCCGCACCGTGTGCAACCTCTTCTTCGAGGACTCCACCCGGACCCGGATCTCCTTCGAGGCCGCCGAGAAGCGCCTCTCCGCCGACGTCATCAACTTCGCCGCCAAGGGCTCCAGCGTCTCCAAGGGCGAGTCCCTCAAGGACACCGCGCAGACCCTGGAGGCCATGGGCGTCGACGCCGTCGTCATCCGGCACAGCGCCTCGGGCGCCCCCTACCGCCTCGCGACCTCCGGCTGGATCGACGCGCCGGTGATCAACGCGGGCGACGGCACCCACCAGCACCCCACCCAGGCGCTGCTCGACGCGTTCACGATGCGCCGCCGCCTGGTGGGCCCCGACGCCGGGCTCGGCCAGGGCCTCGACGGCCGCCGCGTCACCGTCGTCGGCGACATCCTGCACAGCCGCGTCGCCCGCTCCAACGTGGACCTGCTGCACACGCTCGGCGCCGAGGTCACCCTCGTCGCCCCGCCCACCCTGCTGCCCGTCGGCGTCGACTCCTGGCCCTGCGACGTCTCGTACGACCTCGACGCCTCGCTGCCCAAGACCGACGCCGTGATGATGCTCCGCGTCCAGCGCGAGCGGATGAACGCCGCGTTCTTCCCGACCGAGCGCGAGTACACCCGCCGCTACGGCCTCGACGCCGAGCGGCTCGCCAAGGCGCCCGGCCACGCCATCGTCATGCACCCGGGCCCGATGGTCCGCGGCATGGAGATCACCGCCGAGGTCGCCGACTCCGAGCGCTGCACGGTCGTCGAGCAGGTCGCCAACGGCGTGCACACCCGCATGGCCGTGCTCTACCTGCTGCTCGGCGGCAACGAGCCCGCCGTCACCCACACCCGCCCCACCACCGGTTCCGAGGAGAGCAAGTAATCATGAGCAAGACCCTGATCCGTGGTGCCAAGGTGCTGGGCGGCGAGCCGCAGGACGTCCTGATCGACGGCGAGACCATCGCCGCGGTCGGCACCGGACTCGACGCCGGTGACGCGACCGTCGTCGAAGCCGACGGCAAGATCCTCCTGCCGGGCCTCGTCGACCTCCACACGCACCTGCGCGAGCCGGGCCGCGAGGACTCCGAGACCGTCCTCACCGGCACCCGCGCCGCCGCCTCCGGCGGCTACACCGCCGTGTTCGCCATGGCCAACACCTTCCCGGTCGCCGACACCGCCGGTGTCGTCGAGCAGGTCTACCGGCTCGGCCGCGACCACGGCTACTGCGACGTGCAGCCCATCGGCGCCGTCACCGTCGGCCTGGAGGGCAAGAAGCTCGCCGAGCTCGGCGCCATGCACGAGTCCGCCGCCGGGGTCACCGTCTTCTCCGACGACGGCAAGTGCGTCCACGACGCCGTGATCATGCGCCGCGCCCTGGAGTACGTGAAGGCCTTCGGCGGCGTCGTCGCCCAGCACGCCCAGGAGCCCCGCCTCACCGAGGGCGCCGAGATGAACGAGGGCACCGTCTCCGCCGAGCTCGGCCTCGGCGGCTGGCCCGCCGTCGCCGAGGAGTCGATCATCGCCCGCGACGTGCTGCTCGCCGAGCACGTCGGCTCCCGCGTGCACATCTGCCACCTCTCCACCGCCGGCTCCGTCGAGATCGTCCGCTGGGCCAAGTCCCGCGGCATCGACGTCACCGCCGAGGTCACCCCGCACCACCTGCTCCTCACCGACGAGCTGGTGCGCACGTACAACCCGGTCTACAAGGTGAACCCGCCGCTGCGCACCGAGAAGGACGTCATGGCGCTGCGCGAGGCGCTCGCCGACGGCACGATCGACATCGTCGCCACCGACCACGCCCCGCACCCGCACGAGGACAAGGACTGCGAGTGGGCCGCCGCCGCCATGGGCATGGTCGGCCTGGAGACCGCGCTCGGTGTCGTGCAGCAGACCATGGTCGAGACCGGACTGCTCGACTGGGCGGGCGTCGCCGACCGGATGTCCGCCAAGCCCGCGGAGATCGGCGGCGCGAGCGGCCACGGCCGTCCCGTCTCGGCAGGTGAGCCCGCGAACCTCGTCCTGCTCGACGCCGACTACCGTGGAGCCGTAGACCCCGCGGGGTTCGCCTCCCGCAGCCGCAACACCCCCTACGAGGGCCGTGAGCTGCCGGGGCGCGTCACCCACACCTGGCTGCGGGGCAAGGCCACCCTCGCCGACGGGAAGCTCGCGTGACACCACTGCACCCCCTGGCCAGCCCGCTGGCCCAGCTCGCCGCCGAGCAGAAGTCGGCCGACGTCACGGACTGGCCCGACCGGATCGGCTGGATCGTCGGACTGCTGCTCTTCATCGCGCTCGTCTACTGGCTGATGCGCCAGGGCTGGAAGTGGCGCGGCACCCTCCAGGGCGATCTGCCGCCGCTGCCTCAGTCGCCGGAAGCGCCCGGTGCGCCCAGACTGACCCTGAGCGGCCGGTACCACGGCTCCACCACGGCGGGGCAGTGGCTCGACCGCATCGTGGCGCACGGCCTCGGCACCCGCAGCCGCGTCGAGCTGACCCTGACCGACGCGGGTCTCGTGGTCGAGCGCCCCGGGGCGAGCGACTTCTTCGTCCCGGTGACGGCGCTGTGCGAGGCCCGGCTCGACAAGGGCATCGCCGGCAAGGTCCTCACGGAGGGCGGTCTCCTGATCGTCACCTGGGCGCACGGCGACAAGCTGATCGACTCCGGGTTCCGCTCCGACCACGCGGCCGAGCAGGCCGCCTGGGTCACCGCACTCAACGACATGACCGACACGCACACCACGACGGAAGGCACCGCACGATGACGACCTCCACCCGGGGAGCCGCACCCGCTCCCGCCGTACTCGTCCTGGAGGACGGCCGCCTCTTCCGCGGCCGTGCCTACGGGGCCGTGGGGGAGACCTTCGGCGAGGCCGTCTTCTCCACCGGCATGACCGGCTACCAGGAGACGCTGACCGACCCGTCGTACGACCGCCAGATCGTCGTCGCCACCGCCCCGCAGATCGGCAACACGGGCTGGAACGACGAGGACGACGAGTCGAGCCGCATCTGGGTCTCCGGCTACGTCGTGCGCGACCCCGCCCGCATCCCGTCGAACTGGCGCGCCGCGCGCTCCCTGGACGACGAGCTGGTCGCTCAGAACGTCGTCGGCATCTCCGGCATCGACACCCGCGCCCTCACCCGCCACCTGCGCGAGGCCGGCTCGATGCGCTCCGGCATCTTCTCCGGCGAGCACCTGGCCGCCGACGCCGAGCTCGTCGCGCGCGTCCAGGCCCAGCCCCGCATGAAGGGCCTGAGCCTGTACGAGGAGGTCGCCACCAAGGAGGCCTACGTCGTCCCCGCGATCGGGCCCGGCGGCGAAGCCCTGCCCATCGGATCCGCGAAGTTCACCGTCGCCGCGATCGACCTCGGCATCAAGGGCATGACCCCGCACCGTATGGCCGAGCGCGGCATCGAGGTGCACGTCCTGCCCGCCACCGCGACGCCCGAGGACGTGTACGCGGTCGAGCCCGACGGCGTGTTCTTCTCGAACGGCCCGGGCGACCCGGCGACCGCCGAGGGCCCCGTCGCACTGATGACGGCCGTGCTGGAGCGCAGGACGCCGCTGTTCGGCATCTGCTTCGGCAACCAGATCCTCGGCCGCGCCCTCGGCTTCGGCACGTACAAGCTCAAGTACGGCCACCGCGGCATCAACCAGCCGGTCCAGGACCGCACCACCGGCAAGGTCGAGGTCACCGCCCACAACCACGGATTCGCCGTGGACGCGCCGCTCGACAAGGTCAGCGACACGCCCTTCGGCCGTGCCGAGGTCTCGCACGTCTGCCTCAACGACGAGGTCGTGGAGGGCCTGCAGCTGCTCGACCAGCCGGGCTTCTCCGTCCAGTACCACCCCGAGGCGGCGGCCGGACCGCACGACGCCGCCTACCTGTTCGACCGCTTCGTGAAGCTCATGGAGGGCCAGCGTGCCTAAGCGCACCGATATCCAGTCCGTCCTGGTCATCGGCTCCGGCCCGATCGTCATCGGCCAGGCCGCCGAGTTCGACTACTCCGGCACCCAGGCGTGCCGCATCCTGCGCGCCGAGGGCCTGCGGGTCATCCTCGTCAACTCCAACCCGGCGACGATCATGACCGACCCGGAGATCGCCGACGCCACGTACGTCGAGCCGATCACCCCCGAGTTCGTCGAGAAGATCATCGCCAAGGAGCGCCCCGACGCGCTGCTGCCCACCCTCGGCGGCCAGACCGCGCTCAACACCGCGATCTCCATGCACGAGCAGGGCGTCCTCGAGAAGTAA
>NZ_WWIA01000219.1 GCF_009870065.1 Streptomyces sp. SID5785
CGCGCAGTTCCCCGCGCCCCTGACGGGGCGCAGTTCCCCGTGGCCGAGGGTCAGGGGGTCTGGAGGCGGGGGGGCTGGATGCCGGCTACCAGGGTCTCCAGGGCGCGGTCGATGTCGGGGCCGAGGTACCAGTCGCCGCTGTGGTCGAGGACGTAGACCCGGCCCTCGGAGTCGATCGCGAGGAGCGCCTCCGTGCCGGACTCCGCGCCGAGCGGGCACACCTCGGTGTCGAGGGCGCGGCCGAGGTCGCCCAGGGTGCGGGCCATGTGCAGCCCGTGCAGCGGATCGAGGTGGGGCTGGGCCGGGGCGATGTGCCGGCCGGGGCCGGTGGGCGTGAGGTGCAGTCCGCCGAACTCGGCCCAGGCCTCGACGGCCGCGGGGAAGACGGTGTGCCGGTGTCCGGCGGGGGAGACGTGCGTGCGCAGGGCGTCGGCCCAGTACTCGGCCTGCTTGATGTCCCAGCGGCCGGGCTGCCAGCCGGCGGCGCGCAGAGTGGCGTCGACGCCGGCGGTGAAGCGGGTGGTCGTGGCGCGGTCGGTGGGTGCGGGCTGGGTCATCGGTGCGCGGCCTCGGGGTGGGATGGGGGCTGGGTCGTCGGGGCGGGGCCCGGCCGTCAGGGGGCCGCTTCGGGCCGGGGCGCCGGCACGGGGGCGGGCGGGGTGTCGTGGCCGGCCGCGGCGGCCGTGGCGGCCGTGGTGTCTGCGGGGTTCACGTCCTCGGGGACGACGACATGGACGCCGAAGTGGGCGGTGAGCGCGGCGCAGGCGCGGCAGGGGCGGGCGAAGCCGCCGTGCAGCGGGTCGCCGTCCTCGCGGATGCGCCGGGTGGTGAGCTTGGCGTGCTTGAGGGCCTTGCGGGCCTCGCTGACGGACATGGGTCTGCGGCGGGCGCGCTTGGACTTCTCGGTGCGCTCGGCGTCGGTGGCGGCGAGGTGCCGGGAGACGAGGATGGCTTCGGCGCAGCGGCCGGTGAAGCGGTCGCGCTGGGCGCTGGTGAGGGTGTCGAGGAAGTCCTGGACGAGCGGGTGCAGGGCGGGTGCCTGTTCGCCGCGGGCGGCGGTCGAGGTGAGGGTGGTGCCGCGCACCGAGAGGGCGGCGGCGACGGTGGGCAGGATGCCGTCGCGGCGGCCCCGGAGTGTGGGTACGGCGGAGGCGTCGGTGGCGCTCCAGCCGACGCGCGGATCTGCGTCGGACCGGGCGTCGGTGGCCGTGGCCGGGTCTGCGGTGCCGCTCTGCATGTGGTGGTGTTCCCCTCCTGCAATCCCCCAGGTTGCCTGCACAGAGTGCCAAATGGGACGGCGGGTGCGGAAGTCGGTCCCCCACGACACGCCCGATCGTCACGGGGTGGTGACGAAGGAGTGACTGCTGGTCATGGAACCGGAGGCCCGGTGACCGGTGTCGTACAACCGCATAGGCTGTCACGACCAGGAACCGTCAACAGTGCCGCAGGGGGCAACCGCCATGACGACAGGTCGGCTCGGGCAGCAGGCCGCGCCGCCGAACGCGGCCTATGCCGGGCAGGTAGTGCACTTCCCGGATCCGGTCCGTGCCGCCCGCCACCCGAGAGGGGTGCGGATGGACGGCGAGGGCTATCCCGACTTCTCCGCGTACGCGCGTGCCGCGGCCCGGATCGCGGAGCCGCCGGAGGGTTTCGGCGTCGACGAGCTGCGTCTCACGGACTATGTGTCGGCGAACGCGGCGCTCGCCGCGTCCGGTCACGAGCTGTGGGACACGATCCCGCCGGTGGCGACGCCGCACGGCTGGACCTGGCACCACGTGCGCGGTTCGCGGCGTCTCGAGCTGGTCCCGGTCGAGGTGAAGGCGCTGCTGCGGCATCACGGCGGTCTGGCGACGGCGGTCGTGGACCAGAACAAGAGGGGGACGCGTCCGTTGCAGGACACGCGTCCCGCGCACTTCGGGCTGCCGAAGTCGGGTGTCGCGGTCTCCGAGGCGCAGGTGCTGGGCGTGGAGGAGGACCTGGGGTACCGGCTGCCGGGTGCCTACCGGTCGTTCCTGAAGGCGGGCGGCGGCTGCGCGCCCGTGGGCGCGGCGCTCGACGCGGAGCTGGGGCTCCTGGTCGACCAGCCGTTCTTCACGGTGCGCGACGAGGCCGCGGTCAACGACCTGGTGTACGTCAACAAGTGTCTGCGCGATCACCTGACGAAGGACTATCTGGGTGTCGCGTTCGTGCAGGGCGGCATTCTGGCCGTGAAGGTCAAGGGGTCGGCGATCGGCTCCGTGTGGCTGTGCACGTACGACGACGCGCGTGATGTGAGCGAGGCGGCGGGCTGGTCGGTTCCGGAGCGGGTCGAGCGGCTGCTGCTGCCGTGCGGTGACGACTTCGACGCGTTCCTGTCCCGGCTCGCGGGCAATCCGCCGGAGCTGGAGACGGTGGCGAACCTGATGGTGGACGGCGGCTTCGCGCAGGCCGTCCCGGTCACGGGTGGGGAGTGAGGTTCCGATGGTGACGTTCGCGCAGGCGCAGGAGCGCGCCGAGGAATGGATCAACGGGGACGTGCCCGCCTATCAGCACCGTGAGGTGCGGGTGCGGGAGTTCGAGCTCGGGTTCGTGGTGTGGGCGGAGGACCGGGAGGCCGGTCCGGTGTCCGACGGCGGCCGGCAGCGGCTCGTGATCGCGCGGGACAGCGGTGAGGCGACGCTGTGGCCCTCGCTGCCGGTGGGCGAGGTGATCCGGCGGTACGAGGAGGAGTACGGGCTGCCGGAGGCGTCCGCGCAGCAGGCGGCGCCGCAGCAGCCGGAGCGCGTGGACCTGAACCAGACGTCGTTCCTGCTGAGTCCGCCCGAGTGGCTTCAGGAAGCGGCGGACAAGCTGGGCATTCCGGACCGCCGGGAGAGCGGTGCGTCCGGGGCGACCCCGACGCCTGCTCCTGCTCCGACCCCGGCTCCGGCTCCGGCTCCGCCCCCTGCTCCGGCTCCCGCGGCGCAGCCGCAGGGCTTCGCGGGGGGCGCGGACGAGACGCCGTGGGCCGGTACGGACACCAACGGGGTGGGGGACGAGGAGGATCGCTCGGTGCCGCTGCCCGACACGGTCTTCTCGCCGCCGCTCGCCGAGGACACTCCGCCGCCCGGGGTCACCCCGGAGGCCAAGACCGCGCTGATGTCGGGCGGCAGCCAGTTGCCGGCAACCGCGGTCAGTCCGGCGCTGCGCGGGGAGGGGGCCGCGCCGATGCCGCCGCCCGCTCCGGGCACGGCGGTGCCGGGCACGCCGCCGCCGGGGACGCCGGTGCCGCCGGCCGCGGCGCAGGGGACGCCCGCTCCGGGCGCGCCCGACGCGTCGTACGGCTATCCGCAGGCTCCTGACGGCGGGTCGGGTGCGGGG
>NZ_WWIA01000220.1 GCF_009870065.1 Streptomyces sp. SID5785
GAGCGCTCGCCCGAGGCGCCGGTGCGCCCGGTCGCGCTCGCCCTGCTCGACCTGGCGATGCCGCGGGACATCGACGCGGCCGCGCACCGGATCGACGGGGTGCGCCTCGTCGACATCGAGTCCCTCGCCGACGCGTCGGCGGACGCGCCGATGGCCGCCGACGTGGACCAGGTGCGGGCGATCGTGTCCGACGAGGTCACCGCGTTCGGCGCCGCCCAGCGCGCCGCGCACATCACGCCGACGGTCGTCGCGCTGCGCACGATGGCCGCCGACGTCGTCACGAGCGAGATGGCCCGCCTCGACGGCCGGCTGCCCGGCCTGGACGACAAGCAGCGTGCGGAGATCACCCAGACCGTGAAGCGCGTGGTGGACAAGCTGCTGCACGCGCCGACCGTACGGGTCAAGCAGCTGGCCGCCGAGCCCGGTGGTGCCGGGTACGCGGACGCGCTGCGGACCCTGTTCGACCTGGACCCGGAGACGGTCGCCGCCGTCTCGCGGGCCAACCCCCGAGACCGTGAAGAAGCGGTAGGCAAGAATCGAGGCCCGGCATGACCGCCGAGAAAGCACTGAGGCTGGGGACGCGGCGCAGCAAGCTCGCGATGACCCAGTCCGGGCATGTCGCCGACGCCGTGCGCCAGGTGACCGGCCGTGAGGTCGAGCTGGTGGAGATCACGTCGTACGGTGACGTGAACCGCGCGCACATCTCGCAGATCGGCGGCACCGGCATCTTCGTCACCGCGCTGCGCGACGCGCTCGCGGCGGGCGAGATCGACTTCGCGGTGCACTCGCTCAAGGACCTGCCGACCGCGCAGCCCGAGGAGCTGGCGCTGGCCGCCGTGCCGGTGCGCGAGGACCCGCGGGACGTCCTGATCGCCCGCGACGGTCTGCGGCTCGACGAGCTGCCGGCCGGCGCGAAGGTGGGCACGGGCGCGCTGCGCCGCATGGCCCAGCTCAACGCGTACGCGCGCGCTCACGGTCTGCAGATCGAGACCGTGCCGATCCGCGGCAACATCGACACCCGGATCTCCTTCGTGGAGAAGGGTGAACTGGACGCCGTGGTTCTCGCGGCGGCCGGCATCAGCAGGGTCGGCCGGACGGAAGAAGTGACCGACTTCCTGTCCACCGACGTCATGCTGCCCGCCCCCGGTCAGGGGGCCCTGGCAGTGGAGTGCGCCGCGACGAACAGCGCGCTCGCCGCCGCGCTCGCCGAGCTCGACGACCCGTTCACCCGGGTCGCCGTGACCGCCGAGCGGTCCCTGCTCGCCGCCCTGGAGGCCGGCTGCAGCGCACCCGTGGGTGCTCTCGCCGACCTGCTGGCCGACGGGCAGATTGCCAACGAAATGCGCCTGCGCGGCGTCGTCGGTACCCCCGACGGCTCCGAGCTGGTGCAGCTGTCCACCACCGGTCCCGTGCCCTCGTCGCAGGACGAGGCGCTGGCGCTCGGGCGGGAACTCGCCGCCGAGATGCTGGCCAAGGGCGCGGCCGGTCTGATGGGGGAGCGAGCACTTTGAGCCCCACCACCGCTGAATCGACCGCCTGCGCACCTGGGCACGTCACCTTCCTGGGTGCCGGTCCCGGTGACCCGGGACTGCTGACCCTGCGGGCCGTCGAGGCCCTGACCCGAGCGGATGTGCTGATCGCCGAGCCCGAAGTGCTCGACGTCGTCCGCGCGCATGCCGGGGCGGGCGTCACCGTGCTCGACGCCGAGGGCGCACCCGGGCAGCCCGGCACCGCTGACGAGGCGTCAACTGTCGTCGCGGTCCCGGCTCCGAGGGACTGGGCCAATCTTGTCATGGAGGCCGCGCGCGGCGGCAAGCGGGTCGTGCGTGCGGTGTCCGGTGACCCGGGCCTCGACACGTACGCGGCCGCCGAGATGCTGGTGTGCGCCGCCGAGGGCATCGACTTCGAGGTCGTGCCCGGCATCGCCGCGGCCGTCGGCGTGCCCTCGTACGCGGGGGTGCCGCTGCGGGACGCGCAGGGTGCGGACGTGCGTTTCGTCGACGCCCGGACCGCCTCCGAGCGGTGCTGGACGGAGCTCGGCGCGTCCGACGGCACGGTCGTCGTCTCGACGACGCTCGACGCGGTGGCCTCGGCCGCCGGCGAGCTGGTCGCGGCGGGCCGCAAGCCGGACACTCCGCTGTCGGTGACCGTGGCCGGCACGACGACCCGGCAGAAGACCTGGTCGGCGACGCTCGGCACGATCGCGCAGACGTTCAAGCAGGCCAAGGTGCTGCCGTCGCCGGAGGGCAACCGGCCGGTGATAGCCGTGGTCGGTGAGCGCAGCGCCACCGCCCAGCGCGACCAGCTGTCCTGGTTCGAGTCGAAGCCGCTGTTCGGCTGGCGCGTGCTCGTGCCCAGGACGAAGGAGCAGGCGGCGTCGCTCTCCGACCAGCTCAGCTCGTACGGCGCGGTGCCGCACGAGGTGCCGACCATCGCCGTCGAGCCGCCGCGCACCCCGCAGCAGATGGAGCGCGCGGTCAAGGGCCTGGTCACGGGGCGCTACGAGTGGATCGCCTTCACCTCGGTGAACGCGGTCAAGGCCGTCCGCGAGAAGTTCGAGGAGTACGGGCTCGACGCCCGTGCCTTCGCCGGGATCAAGGTCGCCGCGGTCGGCGAGCAGACGGCCGCCGCGCTGGTCGCGTTCGGTGTGAAGCCCGACCTGGTGCCGAGCGGGGAGCAGAGCGCCGCCGGTCTCCTGGAGGACTGGCCGCCCTACGACCCGGTCTTCGACCCGATCGACCGGGTGTTCCTGCCGCGCGCCGACATCGCCACGGAGACCCTGGTCGCCGGGCTGATCGAGCTGGGCTGGGAGGTCGACGACGTGACGGCGTACCGGACGGTGCGCGCCTCGCCGCCGCCGGCGGAGACCCGTGAGGCGATCAAGGGCGGCGGCTTTGACGCGGTCCTGTTCACGTCGTCCTCCACGGTCCGCAACCTGGTCGGTATCGCGGGCAAGCCGCACAACGTGACGGTGATCGCCTGCATCGGCCCGGCCACGGCGAAGACCGCCGAGGAGCACGGGCTGCGGGTCGACGTGATGGCTCCGGAGCCGTCGGTGCACAAGCTGGCGGCGGCGCTCGCGGACTTCGGCGCGAAGCGCCGGGCCGCCGCCGTCGAGGCGGGCGACCCGGTGACGCGGCCGAGCGAGCGGCGGCCGGGGGCGCGTCGTCGGCGGGCC
>NZ_WWIA01000221.1 GCF_009870065.1 Streptomyces sp. SID5785
GGAGCGGGATTGGTGTGGGCGCGGCCCGCCACGACGACGGTCGGCACGGTCTCGTTGCCCTCGTTGGCCGCGCGCACCGCTGCGGCTCCGTCCGGATCGCGCCAGATGTTCACCCAGTGCGCCCGGCGTGCGCGGTGAGCCAGCCGGAACCTGAGCCGCAGGCAGAACGCGCAGCCCGGACGCCAGAAGACCACCGGTCGCCCGTCGGCGGCACTGCGGCGCCCGGCCTCGGCCGCGCTGACCGACCGTGGGAACACCAGGGGCGAACACACCACGGCGAACACCACGAACACCAGCAGTTCGGCTCCGCCCGTCGCCCGGTGTCCGCCCAGGATCAGCCCCGCCGAGACGAGACAGCCGCAGAGCACCAGGAGCAGGGGGAGGGTCCAGGCGCGCATCATGGTGCCGCAGACTACCCGCCGCGGCGCCCGGACCCCTCGAAAACCGGGCGACGCCGTCGATCTCCCCCGCAATACTGGCTGCCCATGGATGAGGTCAACGTCGTCGTCGCCCATTCCGAGCGCGCGACCCTGCGCGTCGGTGACATGTTCCTGAAGGTGGACGCCGACGCGGCACGCCTCGACGGCGAGGCCGCGGCGATGGCGCTGGCTCCGGTCCCCACGCCCCGGATTCTGTGGCGGAAGCCGCACGTACTCGCGATCGCGGCGCTGGCGGGATCGACGCTCGGGCGGCTCGGGGGCCCGTCGACCGGGTCGCCGCAGGCGTGGTCCGCGGCGGGCGCCGCTCTCCGGGCCCTGCACAGCGCACCGCCGCCGTCCCGCCCGGGGCGGGCCGGACGGGACGCGGTCGCGCTGGCGCAGGAGCTGGACGACGAGTGCGAGCTGCTCGTGAGAACCGGCATCCTCCCTCACAACCTGGTCACCCGGAACCGACGGGTCGCCGAGGCCGCCCTGCGCCCGTGGACACCGGCGTTCACCCACGGCGACCTCCAGATCGCCCACGTCTTCGTCGAGGGCGACACGGTCACGGGCATCATCGACTGGTCCGAGGCGGGCCGGGGCGACGCCCTGTACGACCTGGCCACCTTCACCCTCGGGCACGAGGAGCGTCTCGACGACGTCCTCGCCGGGTACGGCACCGCCGTCGACCTCGACGTGATCCACGCATGGTGGTCGTTGCGGAGCCTGCTGGCGGTGCGCTGGCTCGCCGAGCACGGCTTCGATCCGTTCGCGCCCGGATGCGAGGTCGACGTCCTGCGCCGGGCCCGCGACAGGGGATGAGAGGAAGGGCAGCCGGAGGGGAACGCGACCACTTCGGAGTGGCGGCCTGCGGATTCGGTCTCCCGGGAAGGAGCGAAGACACTAGTCTCCTCGGTGGTCGATCCTTGTGTGGGGGTGAGTGATGGCGGGCACGACGGAGGCTGTCGACGAAGCGGCCTGGGAGCGTAGGACGCAGACGAGACTGGCTCGCGGAGAAGCCGCCGCCCTCGGTGAGGTGTACGACCGGCACGCGCGTCTCGTGTACGCCGTGGCCGGTCGTCTGACCGGCGACGAGAAGGCCGCCCAGGAGGCGGTCACCCACGTCTTCCGCCTGCTGTGGACACAGCCGGACCGCTTCGACGCCGCCCGGACGCGGCTGCGCACCTGGTTCGTGTCCGAGGTCTGCGCCTACGTGACGACCGTGCGCCCCGGGACGCCTCGCGTGACGCACACCGCGCCGGAGCGGGCTCGTCTCGAGGCGGCCGACACGGCACTGAGCTCGATGAGCCTGAAGGCCAGGGGCATGCTGCGGCTCATCCACCAGAGCATGCTCACGTATCAACAAGCCGCGCAGGAAATGGGACTCGAGCCCGAGGAGGCCCTGGACCATGTGCGGGACGGGTTGGATTTGATGTTGCGCTGCATCGGGCTGCCTTCGGGAGTCGACCATGGCTGACGGGACCGCACGGCACACCCGGGTGAAGCGCCTGCTGGGCGTGTGGGTCATGGACGCGTGTGACCCGCTGGAGGCGGACGAGGTCGCGGAGCACCTGAAACAGTGCGCCGACTGTGCCGCCGAGGCGGAGGAACTGCGGGGCGCGACGGAGCTGCTCCACCCGCACATGGACCTGGACCTGCCCCCGGGCCTTCGCGCCGAGGTCCTCGGCACGTGCCTGTCCGCCCGTCCCCCGCAGGTCCACGTACCGGACTACGCGCGGCCCTTCGACGCGGAGACCGCGCGGCTGGACGCGCTGCTGACCGACATGGGCGCCGCCGGATGGGAGCGGGAAGTCCGCCTCGAGTGGCTGGAGGAGAACCGTACCGCCACCCGCGGCACCACCGTGTCGGGAGTGCTGGGGCATCTCCTCGCGGTCGACGGCCTGGTGAGTTCGAGCCTCGGACTGCCCGACCCGGTGCCCGCCGATCCGGCCGACGCGGAGGAGACACCGGGCGCGGGGGCGGACCCGCTGGCCCGCACCGAGCGCTTCTGGGAGCACGGCCGGACCGAGCGGAGCGAGGATCCCGCCGTCGACGGGGAGGCGCTGCGCGAGCAGTGGCGCGAGCACGCCTACGAGCTCATCAGGACGTGCTCGTTCGGCCAGGGCGGCGTAGCGGACATCCCGGTCCCGTACGGCGAGGGTGTCCAACTGCCGTTGCGGCTGGCGCTGCTGGACCGCGCGTTCGAGACGTGGATCCATGCGACGGACATCGCGGACGCGGTCGACCACCCCTATCCCCCGCCGGTCCCCGACCACCTGCGGACACTGATCGGCGTCGCCGTGCAGATGCTGCCGGCGATTCTCGCCGCCCGGCGTCAGGCCGGTCTGGCCGCGCCGCCGCGGACCCTTCTCGAGCCCGGCACGCCCGGCCGCAGCGTCCGTC
>NZ_WWIA01000222.1 GCF_009870065.1 Streptomyces sp. SID5785
CGCGGGGAACTGCGCGACCAGCCCCCACCGAACCCGCACCCGCCGGACAGCCGCTCAGTACCCCCCACCCCCCGCGTGATCCAGCGACGCCAAGCGCCGCGCAAAGCTCCGCAGCCACGCCAAGGGCCGGGCCACCGCCCGGGTCATCTGCTCCATGCGTCCAGCCTGGCGCCGCCCCACCCACCGGTCCAACAGATCGTTTCGCTCGGACCGATCCATAGAATAGATGGATGGAGATCCGTCAGCTGCGCCACTTCGTGGCCGTCGTGACCGAGGGAAGCTTCACCGCGGCGGCCCGCGCCGAGCTCATCGTGCAGTCCGCGCTCAGCACCTCCGTACGGAACCTGGAGCGGGAGCTGGGCGCGGAGCTGTTCGACCGGACGGGCCGCCGCGTCCGGCTCACCGAGGCCGGCCGCGCCCTGCTGCCCCAGGCACGGCAGCTGCTCGCCGGGGCCGCCTCCGCGCGGGAGGCGGTGGCCCGGGTCGCCGGGCTCGGCGCGGGCCGGCTGGCGATCGGGACGATCCAGACGCTGACCTGTGTCGACCTGGCGGCGGAACTGGCCGCGTTCCACCGGGAGTTGCCCGGCATCCAGGTGTCGGTGCGGGAGGCTCCGGTGGAGGAGCTGATCGAGGGGCTGCGGACCGGGGAGCTCGACCTGGCGTTCCTCGCGCCGGACGCCCGCCCGCTGCCGGACGGCCTCGCCTCGTTCGGCGCCTGGCAGGAGGACCTGGTCCTGGTCACCGCGCCGGGCCATCCGCTGGCCTCGGCGGGGCGCACGCTCATCAAGGACCTGGCGGCGGAACCGTTCGTCGACTTCAGGGCCGGTACGGGGCTCGAGACGGCGGTGCGCAGACTGGCCGCGCACTGCGGTCTGGAGCGGCGTATCACCTGCGACGTGACGCAGATCGGCCTGCTGGTGGATCTGGTGCGGGCCGGGATCGGGGTGGCGATCGTGCCGCGCCGGATCGGCGAGGCCGCCGGGCTGCCGTGCGTGGCGATCCGGCAGCCGGAGCCGGGCCGCGAGGTGCTGCTGGCCGGCCGGGCGCCCCGGCCGCGCAATCCGGCGGCCGGGGCGCTGCTCGAGCGGCTTACGGGCGCAGCGCCCGAAGGAGCAGGTCGGCCAGCTGGTCGGCGAGTTCCTGCGGGGTGAGCGGGCCGTCGGGGCGGTACCAGGTCGACAGGTGGTGCACCGAGCCGAAGTGGTAGTCGACGACGAGGTCGGCCGGGGTCGCGGTGGTGAAGACGCCCGTTCTCTGACCTTCCTCGATCAGCGCCCGGAACCGCTCGTGGTAGCGCCGCCGCTCGGCCCGCACCTGCTTGTTCTTCTCCGGGCCGAGGTGGTGCATGGAGCGGAAGAAGATCGACGCGTCGTCGAGGTTCTCGATGGTGGTGACGACGACGTCGGCGGCCGCGGCCCGCAGCCGCTCCTCGACGGGCTGGTCGAGGTCGGCGAACGCGTCGAGCCGCTCCTGCTGGAGCCGGAGCACGCGCGCGTACACCTCGTGCAGCAGGTCGTCCTTGGATCCGAAGTAGTGGTAGAGGGCGCCCTTGGTGACGCCCGCCGACTCGACGATCTCCTGGACCGAGGTCCGGTCGTAGCCGCGCTCGGCGAACAGCCGGGTGGCGGCCGCCAGGAGTCGCTGCGGAACGGGCGTCCCGTCGCCGTCCGTCGTCGTCCTGGGCACTGCCGCCACCTGCCTTCACTGTCTGTTCGGTCTGTTCGGTCGGTCCGGTCGGTCCGGATCGCGCGGCCGGCGCGCGCCGGCCGTGCGGGTCATGCGTCAGGTGAACGCAGTTCCCGCCGGAGGATCTTCCCACTCGCGGTCTTCGGCAGCTCGCGCAGGACCTCGACCTCGCGCGGATACTTGTACGCGGCGAGCCGTTCCTTGCAGTACAGGGACAGCTCGTCGGGGGTCGCGTCGGTGCCGGGGCGCAGGCTCACGTAGGCCTTGACGGTCTCGCCGCGGTAGGGGTCGGGGATGCCGACGACGGCGGCCTCGCGCACGGCGGGGTGGGTGTAGAGGACGTCCTCGACCTCGCGCGGCCACACCTTGAAGCCGGACGCGTTGATCATGTCCTTCTTGCGGTCGACGACGTACAGCCAGCCGTTCGCGTCCATGAAGCCGATGTCGCCGGTGCGCAGCTCGCCGTCGGGGAAGGCCTCGGCGGTGGCGTCGGGGCGGCGCCAGTAGCCGGGCACGACCTGGGGGCCGCGGACGGCGATCTCGCCCTGCTCGCCGAAGGGCACGTCTGCGCCCTGCTCGTCGACGATGCGCACGATGCCGTCGGGGCCGGGAACGCCGACGGCGAGCGTGCCGGAGACGGGGTCGACCGGTGCCTCGGTGCCGGGCGGCACGGAGGCGCAGGGGGCGGTGCACTCGGTCAGCCCGTACCCGTTGTGGAGGTAGGGGCCGAAGGCGGCGCGGAACTTCTCGACGAGCGCGGGCGGCACGGGCGCGCCGCCGGACGAGAGGGACCGGAAGGAGGCGAAGTGCTCGCGGGTGGCCTGCGGCTGGGCGCCGAGCGCCATGAACGCGGTGGACGGGCCGACCGTGTAGGCGGGCTCGTGCTCGGCGAAGGCGTCGAGGACGACCCCGGGCTCGAAGCGGTAGGCGAGGGCGAGCGTGCCCGCGTTGGCGACGCAGGCGACGAGCTCGCAGACCATGCCGGTGATGTGGAAGAGCGGCGCGAGCGCGAAGTACGTGGCGCCTTCGGGCACGCCGAGTCCGGTGCGCTGGCGCTCGGCGTTGTAGGTGATGTTGCCGTGCAGGTTGGTGGCGCCCTTGGGGGTGCCGCTGGTGCCCGAGGTGTAGCTGATCAGAGCGATGTCGTCGGCGGTGAGGGCGCGGTCCGCGGGGGCGGGGGCGCCCGCGCGGGCGACGGTCAGCAGGTCGTCGGCGTCGGACGGCACCGGGGTGACGCGGGCGAAGCCGAGGACGCGGGCGTCGTCGCGGCTCTGCAGGTCGAGCTCGCAGGCGGTGAGGACGATCCGCACCGGCGCGTCCGCGGCGGCGTCGCGCAGGTACGCCTCCCAGGCCCGGTCGGCGCAGACGAGGGCGCTGACCTCGGCGTCGTGCAGGACGTGTCCGATCTCGCCGGCCTTGTACATGGGGTTGACGGGGACGACGATCGCCCCGGCCTTGAAGGCGCCGAGCAGCGCGATCACGAAGTGCGGCGAGTTCTGCAGCATGATCGCGACGCGGTCGCCGCGGCCGAGGCCCCGGGCGGCGAGGTGCCCGGCCACGGAGTCGGACAGGGCGTCGAGCTCGGCGTAGCTGACGCGGCCGTCGAAGTAGGCGAGGGCGGTCCGGTCCGGGGCGCGGCCGACGGCGTCGGCGAAGGCGTGCACGACGGTGGCGGGCGGGGTGACGGGGGCCTTCTGGGCCTCGTCGAGGACGCCCAGCCAGGGCTTCGCGGCGTAGATCGACTCGGTCACCGGCCGGCCTCCCACTTCTGCTGGATGTGGTTCATGGTGGTGAGCCAGCGGTCCGGCTCGGCGGCGCGGCCCGCGTAGTACCCGGCGACCTCGGGGTGCGGCAGGATCAGGAAGCGGTCCTCGGCCATGCCGGTGAACAGGGCGTCGGCGACGTCCTCGGGCTCGATGGCGGTCGGTGCGAGGACCAGCTCGCCGGCCGACCCGGCCGCGGTGAGCATGTCGGTGCGCACCCCCTGCGGGCAGACGGCGTGCACCTTGATCCCGCGGTGGCGGTACGTGAGCGAGAGCCACTCGGCGAAGGCGTAGGCGCCGTGCTTGGTGACGCTGTAGGGCGCGGCGCCGATCATGGTGAGCAGTCCGGCGGCGGAGACAGTGGACACGAAGCGGCCGCTGCCGCGCTCCAGCCAGCCGGGGAGCAGGGCCTGGGCGGCGCGGACGTGTGCCATCACGTTGACGTCCCAGGCGGCGGCCCAGACCTCGGGGTCCGCGGCCTCCGTGCCGCCGGACGCGAGGCCCGCGTTGGCGCACCAGACGTCGACGGTGCCGCCGAGCGCGTCCCGGGCCTCGTCGACGATCGCGGAGGCGTCGCCGGGGACGGCGGTGGCGCCGGTCTCGGCGGCGACGGAGGCGGCCCTGTCGGCGTCGAGGTCGTTGACGACGAGGCGGGCTCCGGCGGCGGCGAAGCGGCGGGCGAGGGCGGCGCCGATGCCTCCGCCCGCGCCCGTGACCACGACTGACCGGCCCTGCAGACTCTCCACCATCGGTCTCCTTCGACGTTCAGCGGCTCTCGTTGCCCGAGCAGACTAACCAGTCGGTATGTCGCCGGGAAAGGGGTTCCCTGCGACGGATCCCCGCACGGTGCGTTCCCCGACGCGGGCCGGGGCGTTAGCGTGCGGGTGCCAGTTCCGGGTGATCACGGAGGTTGCTGCATGAACGTGTCGAGACGGGTGCTGCTCGCGGCGAGCGCGGGGGTGGCGGGCGCACTGGGCGCCGGGAGCGGCACGGCGGGTGCCGCGCCCGGTCACGGGCACGGGCACGGGGGCGGTCCTGGCCTGCGCACCGGCTTCGAACGGCTGGAGGCCGACGGGTACCGGATGCTGTCCGGCGAGAAGGTCGGCGTCGTCACCAACCCGACGGGCGTGACCCGCGACGTGCGGCACATCGTCGACGTCATGCACGGGGACGAACGCGTCGACCTGAAGGCGGTGTTCGGGCCCGAGCACGGCTTCCGGGGCACGGCGCAGGCGGGCGGCTCGGAGGGGCGCTACGACGACCCGGCGACCGGACTGCCCGTCTACGACACGTATCTGAAGAGCGGTCAGGCGCTGGCCGACATCTTCACGGCTTCCGGCGTCGACAC
>NZ_WWIA01000024.1 GCF_009870065.1 Streptomyces sp. SID5785
CCCCGCGCCCCTGAAGGCTTGCGGCTTCGCCGCTCAGCCTCCATCGGGGAAATGCGGCGCGCAGCGCCTGCATTTCAGGGGCGCGGGGAACTGCGCGAGAAGCCCCACCGGCCCGCACCCGACCACACGACAGCCCGGCCAGGGCCTACGCGTCGCCCGACGCCGCACTCAACCCACCCAGCAGCAGCAGCGTGAAGTGCCGCACCCACTCCGCGTCCACCGGCTCCGCGCTGACCAGCGTCCGATGCACCACCGTCCCGGCGGCGACGTCGAAGATGAGGTCCGCCACGCGCGCCGCGGCCACCGCGTCCGCCGGTACCGGCAGCTCCCCGCGCCGCTCCGCCCGCGCCCGCCCCTCCAGCACCAGCCGCTTCTGCCGCTCCACGATCGAGGTCCTGATCCGCTCCCGCAGCGGAGCGTCCCGCGTGGACTCGGCGACGACCGCCATCAGCGCCGTCTTGGTTTCGGGCCGCTCCAGGATCGCCGCGAACTGCAGCACGACGCCCTCGATGTCCCGCGCGAGCGAGCCCCGGTCGGGCAGTTCCAGCTCGTCGAAGAGGACCGCGACCGCGTCGACCACCAGCTCGTTCTTGCCCGCCCAGCGCCGGTAGAGCGTCGTCTTGGCGACCCCGGCGCGCGTCGCCACGTCGCCCATCGTCAGCTTGGACCAGCCCAGATCGACGAGGGCCGCCCGGGTCGCCTCCAGGATCGCCTCGTCCGCCGCCGCGGACCGGGGGCGGCCCGTGCGGGCCGCCGGACGGCACGGGCGACCGGACGGGGGCGTGGTACGGCTCTGCATGCGGTGACCATACCGGCCGGTAGGCCCTCGTTCCCGTGAGCCAGATCACCGGCGTTCGGACCCCGCCGGTTCCGCGCTGCATATACGCTACGGGTCGTAGCGTAAGCACGTTCGGACAGCGCCCCGGTTCTGCACCCCGGAGCGGCCCGGGCGAGCGGCAACCACAGCGTGCCGGGTGGGGACCCGGCACACAGCGCAACGCGGCCGAGTCCGCTCCGTACGCCTCGTCATCCGGCGGGAGGCCCACGGAGGCGGACCCGGCCCACAACGGTCCGCGGAAGGGGGAGACTGTACGCATGCAGCCACGGAACATGTCCATGAGCGGAGTCGTCGACCTCGCCGCGGTGAAGGCGGCCCAGGAGGCCAAGGCGAAGGCGGAGCAGGCGCGCGCCGAGGCGGCCCAGGGCGGCGGCCCGGCCGCCGTGCCGCCGTCCGCCCTCGTCATCGACGTCGGTGAGGCGGACTTCGAGCAGGCCGTCCTGCAGCGCTCCGCCGAGGTACCCGTCGTCATCGACTTCTGGGCCGAGTGGTGCGAGCCCTGCAAGCAGTTGAGCCCGCTCCTCGAGCGCCTCGCCGTCGAGTACGGCGGCCGCTTCCTGCTCGCCAAGATCGACGTCGACGCCAACCAGATGCTGATGCAGCAGTTCGGTGTCCAGGGGATCCCGGCGGTCTTCGCCGTGGTCGCCGGACAGGCCCTGCCGCTGTTCCAGGGGGCGGCCCCGGAGGCCCAGATCCGCGGCACGCTCGACCAGTTGATCCAGGTGGCCGAGGAGCGCTTCGGGCTCACCGGCATCGCCGTCGACCCCGATGCGGAGGACGCCGCACCGGTCGTGGAGGCTCCGGCGGGGCCCTACGACGCCCTGCTCGAGTCCGCCGTGCAGGCCCTGGACGCGGGCGACCTGGCCGGCGCCGTCCAGGCGTACAAGAACGTGCTGTCCGACGACCCGGGCAACACGGAGGCCAAGCTGGGCCTCGGTCAGGCCAGGCTCCTGCAGCGGGTGCAGGACATGGACCCGCAGGCCGTGCGCAAGGACGCCGCCGAGCAGCCGGGGAACGTGCAGGCGCAGATCGCCGCCGCCGACCTGGACCTGGTCGGGGGGCATGTCGAGGACGCCTTCGGGCGGCTCGTCGACGCGGTGAGCCGCTCGGCCGGCGACGAGCGGGACGCGGCGCGCGTCCGTCTGCTCGAACTGTTCGAGGTCGTCGGGGCCGACGACCCGCGGGTGACTGCGGCGCGTACAGCTCTGGCCCGCGTTCTCTTCTGAGCCGTCGGTGACCTGTTCCTAAACGCCGCGGCATGTGGTGCCGGGGTGAAAATTCTGTCCCCGAGACCCCACAGCGGCCGCGCTTTACCAAAACTTGGTAAACGCGGCCGCTGTTACTTGGAGTAAGTCGGGGGTCGATTTCTGTCCGGTTCCGTCCTGTATTCAACCGTATTGCCAACTCGGTTGACGGCACCCTCCGTTGTCGCCCGACGCCGCCCGGTCGCGGTTCGGTTATCCGTCCGTTACCCGCGAGTAACGAACCCCCTTGTGTCAACGCCGGGAATGCACCACGATCAGGCACGCTCGGTCCACTCCCCACCGTCCGACAGCCATTCGGGCAGCGGGGTCCTTGGGTCCCCACCGGGCAGGTCGACGGCGGACCAAGGGGAGCGCCGTCGGTCTAGGGCAGGGGGGTCTCAGCCTTCCGGTTGAGCCTGTCCGGCAGGTTGCGCGTGATGGCTCAGGTGCGACCAGTGGTTGTCGCTCGGGGGTGATCGCCGGTGATCAGGGTGCGGACTCGCGCCTCCGATGCGGGCGCTCTCCTTCCCGAGGACGTAGCACTTCTCCCATCCCTGCCCGGCTGAGCCGCCGCAAGGGGCAGTCAGGGCCGGAGATGTACGTCCGAGAAGGAGGAACAGTCATGAAGTCCGTGACTCGTGGCGGGACCAGATGGAAGCGGTTCGCCGTAGTCATGGTGCCCAGCGTCGCGGCGACCGCCGCGATAGGCGTCGCCCTGTCCCAGGGCGCGCTCGCGGCATCGTTCAGTGTTTCGGGTCAGTCGTTCAAGGTGACGGCCGACTCGCTCGATGGTGACGGCTTCGTCCAGTACGGCGCCATCGACGCCGGCAAGACGGGTAATCACCCCGTCGCCGTCGTCGGCATGAAGTCCGCGACCATCAACAACCTCTGCCAGTCGGTGGTTGTCCCGGTCCCGGTCTTCGGCGACGTCTCGATGAAGCTGTCGGCGGGTGCCGACAAGAACAACCCCGTCGAGGCCAAGACCCTCTACATCGACGCCGATGACCTGAAGGCCGACGCGACCTTCAAGAACATCGACATCGGTGTGGCAGCGGGTGACGCCAAGAAGGGTCCGGGTATCCACAACGGCGACAAGGCCGACCCGAACTCGTTCGCCCAGCAGGCCGACTCGGTGCACTTCGAGAACGTCCAGCAGCGGGCGTGGGCCACCACCGCCGGCACCTTCAAGCTCTCGGGCCTCAAGATGAGCGTCAAGAAGGGCAAGCACGAGTGCTACTAGTCCCTGCGGGTCCGAACCTGGGCCCGGGGCTTGGCACTTGATGTGCTGAACGGCCGGGCGCGGGGGCGAACGGAGCGTGCTCCGCAGTCCCCGTGCCCGTCTCCGGACAGCCACCATCACCACAGAACAACGCCATTCCCGAGGAGCTGTACGACATGAGCGCCGAAGCGCACGCCGGGCTGGGCCAGACCCTGGGTCACCTGCGCCAATCGTTCCGAGGGTGGCGCGGTCAGCGCCCATTCTGGGGTGGCCTCCTGGCTATCCTCGGCGGCATCCCGATCATGTACTTCCCGTACGCGAATCTGACGCTCGGCAGCATGACGATCAAGATGGCGACGACGGCGGGAGCCGGCTCGCTCATCATCGGTGTCCTGCTGGTGGTGCTCGGCCTGACGATGTGGTTCCAGCCGCACTCCCGGGTGTTCGCGGGTGTGGCGGCGATTCTTCTCGCCCTTGTCTCTCTGGTCGTCTCCAACTTCGGTGGCTTCGTCATCGGCTTCCTCCTCGCTCTCATCGGCGGTGCCCTCGGCATCGCCTGGGCGCCGGGCGAGCCGCGGGCGCAGGCACCGGCGCGAGGCGGTGACACGGCCGGGTCCCAGGACGCGCCCGTCGCGCCGCCCATCGCGGGAGCCACCTACCGGGTAGCGGGCGCAAACGACGACGAGTCAGGGACGAGCCCGGACAACGGGACGAACGGGAGGCACCGTGCCGGCTGACGAGGTGCACCACGAGGACTCCGCCTTGGAGACCCGTGCGAGAACCGGGCCGCGGCATGCAGCACCGAGAAAGCATCTGTTCACCAGGCTGCACATGCCCGCGGGCAAGGCCATCGCGATCGCGGCCATGCCCACGGCCGTGCTGATGGGGCTCGGCCTCACGCCCACGCTGGCGTCGGCCAAGGACAACCCGGCCAAGTTCTCGGCGGACGACTACAAGGCCTGCGCCGACGCCGTCGAGGCGGGCAAGGACGCCGAGAACGGCGCGGACGAGAAGGACAAGGCGGACGCGTCGGCGACCCCGACCCCGTCCCCCTCGGCCTCCGCGGGCCAGGACGACGCGGACACGTCCGAGGACGCGGGCAAGAGCGGCTCCGCGGACAAGAAGGCGGCGGAGCCCACGCCCGAGCCGTCGGCCACCGCGTCCAAGGACGCCGGTGACGACAGCAAGGACGAGGCCACCCCGACGCCCTCGCCGTCCAAGACCACCAACCCGCTCGACCCGCTGGGTGTCGGCGACGCGCTCAAGGACCTCTTCACCCCGAAGGACAAGGAGACGGCCGAGCCGACTCCGAGCCCCTCGGCCTCGGCGTCCAAGGACGCCGGTGACGCGGTCAAGGACACGGTGGACGGGGCCGGCAAGGCGGTCGAGGACACCGTGGACGGGGTCGGCAAGACCGTCGGGGACACGGCCGACAAGGCCAAGGACGTCACCGAGGGCGCTGCCGACGAGGTCAAGGACAAGGCCACGGACGCGGCGACGCCGTCCCCCGACGCGACCGAGGTGCCGGACAACTGCCCGGTCGCCACGGACGCCGAGGGCGCCGACGAGGACACCCCGGCGCAGCTGCCGTCGGAGTCCTGGAAGCTCGAGGCCAGCTCGCTCCTGCTCAAGGGGGCGGACTACAAGGGCCTCGTGGACGTGCGCATGGCGGACGGCTCCACCAAGCGGGTCATGAAGTACATCATCTCCAACGGCACCGACATCGGGGATCTGCACCAGATATCCCAGGGGCCCGACGGGAAGTACTTCCACATCCGTGCGGACAAGGGCTCGACGTCCACCATCCGCGACGGCAAGACGACCATGTACACGGAGGAGCTCTCGGGCAACCTGCTCGGGCTCATCCCCATGACGTTCAACGCCGAGAGCCCGCCGCCGCTCAACCTGCCGATCCTCTACTTCACCAACGTGAAGGTGACGCAGGCCGCTCAGTTCGGCGGCACCCTGCACGTACCCGGGCTGCACACCACGGTCGAGGACAGCTGACCGCACCGAAGACCCCTCCGGGAGCCGCACGACGTCGAGGGCGCCCCCTGCATCCGCAGGAGGCGCCCTCGACGCGTTCGGACCGTGACGGCCGCGTCAGTCGCGTCAGTCGCGCTCGCCGCCGCCCAGGTGGTGCACCCGGACCATGTTCGTGGTGCCGGGGACGCCGGGGGGCGAACCGGCCGTGATGACGACGGTGTCCCCGTCGTTGAAGCGGTTCAGCTTCACCAGCTCGGCGTCGACCAGGTCGACCATCGCGTCGGTGGAGTCCACGTGCGGCACGACGTAGGTGTCCACACCCCAGCTGAGCGCCAGCTGGTTGCGGGTGTCCTCGTCCGTGGTGAACGCCAGGATCGGCTGGCAGGCGCGATAGCGCGACAGCCGGCGGGCCGTGTCACCGGACTTGGTGAAGGCGATCAGCGCCTTGCCGTCCAGGAAGTCCGCGATCTCGCACGCGGCGCGGGCCACCGAACCGCCCTGCGTGCGCGGCTTCTTGCCCGGCACGAGCGGCTGCAGGCCCTTGGAGAGCAGCTCCTCCTCGGCCGCCTGGACGATCTTCGACATCGTCTTGACGGTCTCGATCGGGTACGCGCCCACGCTGGACTCGGCGGACAGCATGACCGCGTCGGCACCGTCGAGGATCGCGTTGGCCACGTCGGAGGCCTCGGCGCGGGTCGGGCGCGAGTTGGTGATCATCGACTCCATCATCTGGGTCGCGACGATCACCGGCTTCGCGTTGCGGCGGCACATCTCCACGAGGCGCTTCTGCACCATCGGGACCTTCTCGAGCGGGTACTCGACCGCGAGGTCGCCACGGGCCACCATCACCGCGTCGAACGCCGCGACGACGCCCTCCATGTTGGCGACGGCCTGCGGCTTCTCCACCTTGGCGATGACGGGGACCCGGCGGCCCTCCTCGTCCATCACCTTGTGGACGTCCTTGACGTCGTTGGCGTCGCGCACGAAGGACAGCGCGACCATGTCGCAGCCCATCCGCAGCGCGAAGCGCAGGTCCTCGATGTCCTTCTCGGACAGGGCCGGCACGTTGACCGCCGCACCCGGCAGGTTGATGCCCTTGTGGTCGGAGACGACGCCGCCCTCGATGACGATCGTCTTGACCCGGGGGCCCTCGACGTCCATCACCTTGAGCTCGACGTTGCCGTCGTTGATGAGTACCTGGTCCCCGCGCGAGACGTCGCCCGGCAGGCCCTTGTACGTCGTGCCGCAGATCGACTTGTCACCGGGGACGTCCTCGGTGGTGATGGTGAACTCGTCACCGCGCACCAGCTCGACGGGGCCCTCGGCGAAAGTCTCCAGGCGGATCTTCGGCCCCTGGAGGTCGGCGAGCACACCCACGGCGCGGCCGGTCTTGGCGGCGGCGGCCCGGACCCGGTCGTAGCGGCCCTGGTGCTCCTCGTGGGTGCCGTGGCTGAAGTTGAATCGGGCCACGTTCATGCCGGCCTCGATCAGCGAGACGAGCTGCTCTTCGGAGTCGACGGCGGGGCCCAGCGTGCAGACGATTTTGGAACGGCGCATGGAGGCGATCCTATCGGTTTGTTTCGCTACGGAATATTCCGTCTGGTGGAAACTACAAATGGGCGGGCGGGCGCTCAGTCGTTGCGGGTCCGCACGAGTGCGTAGGTCTGCTGCGCGATCTCCAGCTCCTCGTCGGTCGGCACCACGGCCACGGCCACTCGCGCGTACGGCGGCGAGACGATCCGCGCCTCGTCGGAACGTACGGAGTTCAGCTCTGCGTCCACCGCGAGCCCCAGCTCCTCCAGGCCCGCGACGGCAGCCTCGCGCACCGGCGCGGCGTTCTCGCCGACCCCCGCCGTGAACGCCACCGCGTCCACCCGGCCGAGCACCGCGTAGTAGGCACCGATGTACTTCTTCAGCCGGTGCACGTAGATCTCGAAGGCGAGCCGCGCCTCCTCGTCGCCCTCGTCGACGCGCCGGCGGATCTCCCGCATGTCGTTGTCGCCGCACAGCCCGATGAGCCCGCTCTTCTTGTTGAGCAGCGCGTCGATCTCGTCCGCCGTCATGCCGCCGACCCGCATCAGATGGAAGATGACGGCCGGGTCGACATCGCCCGAACGTGTCCCCATCACCAGGCCCTCGAGCGGCGTGAGCCCCATCGAGGTGTCCACGCACACCCCGCCGCGCACGGCCGACGCGGAGGCGCCGTTGCCCAGGTGCAGCACGATGACGTTCACCTCCTCCGGCTCCTTGCCGAGCAGCTCGGCCGTCTTCCGGGACACGTACGCGTGCGACGTGCCGTGGAAGCCGTAGCGGCGGATGCGGTGCTCGTCGGCGGTCTTCACGTCGATCGCGTAGCGCGCCGCCGACTCCGGCATCGTCGTGTGGAACGCCGTGTCGAAGACGGCCACCTGCGGCAGGTCGGGCCGCAGTGCCATCGCCGTACGGATGCCCGTCAGGTTCGCCGGATTGTGCAGCGGCGCCACCGGGATCAGCCGCTCGACCTCGGCCAGCACCGCATCGTCGATCACCGTCGGCCGGGTGAAGAACATGCCGCCGTGCACGACCCGGTGGCCGATGGCGGCCAGGTCGGGCGAGTCCAGGCCGAGGCCGTCCGCGGCGAGCTCCGCGGCGACCGCCTGGAGGGCCTCCTCGTGGTCGGCGATCGGCCGCTCCTGCTCCCGGGCCTGCCCGCCGCCGCCGAGCAGCGGCGTGTGCTTGAGCCGGGAGGTCTCCTCACCGATGCGCTCCACCAGCCCCACGGCGAGACGGGCGTTGTCGCGCATGTCGAGCAGCTGGTACTTCACCGACGAGGAGCCGGAGTTGAGCACGAGGACCCGCGTCGCGGCGGGCTCGGACGCCTGGGACCGCCCGGGCTGCGGGGTCTGGGTCGATGGGGTCGGCGAGGTCACTGAGCGGCTGCCTTCTCGGTGGGGGTCTGGGCCTGGATCGCCGTGATGGCGACCGTGTTCACGATGTCCCCGACGAGCGCGCCGCGGGACAGGTCGTTGACCGGCTTGCGCAGGCCCTGCAGGACCGGCCCGACGGCGATCGCGCCGGCCGACCGCTGCACGGCCTTGTAGGTGTTGTTGCCGGTGTTGAGGTCCGGGAAGATCAGCACGCTCGCCTGGCCCGCGACCTCCGAGCCCGGCAGCTTCGTCGCCGCGACCGACGGCTCGACCGCCGCGTCGTACTGGATCGGCCCCTCGATCTTCAGGTCCGGGCGGCGCGTGCGCACCAGTTCGGTCGCCTCGCGCACCTTGTCCACGTCGGCGCCGGAGCCGGACGTGCCCGTCGAGTACGACAGCATCGCGATCCGCGGGTCCACGCCGAAGCGGGCCGCGGTCGCGGCCGACTGGGTCGCGATGTCGGCGAGCTGCTGCGCGTCCGGGTCCGGGTTCACCGCGCAGTCGCCGTAGACGAGGACCTTGTCGGCCAGGCACATGAAGAAGACGGACGAGACGATCGCCGCGTCCGGCTTGGTCTTGATGATCTCGAACGCGGGACGGATCGTCGCGGCCGTCGAGTGCACCGAGCCCGACACCATGCCGTCGGCGAGCCCCTCCTGGACCATCAGCGTGCCGAAGTAGTTCACGTCGGCGACGACGTCGAAGGCCAGCTCCTGCGTGACGCCCTTGTGTGCGCGCAGCTGCGCGTACTCCGCGGCGAACCGTTCCCTCAGCTCCGAGGTCTGCGGGTCGATCAGCTCGCTCTGCGACAGGTCGACGCCCAGGTCGGCCGCCTTCTTGCGGATCTGCTCGACCGGGCCGAGCAGCGTCAGGTCGCACACCCCGCGGCGCAGCAGCACGTCCGCCGCCCGCAGCACCCGCTCCTCCGTGCCCTCGGGCAGCACGACCCGGCGCCGGTCCGCGCGCGCCTGCTCCAGCAGCTTGTGCTCGAACATCATCGGCGTGACCCGGTCGGTCGAAGGAGCCTGCACCGTCCGCAGCAGCTCCGCGGTGTCCACGTACCGCTCGAACAGGCCGAGGGCGGTCTCCGCCTTGCGCGGGGTCGCCGCGTTCAGCTTGCCCTCCAGGGCGAACAGCTCCTCGGCCGTCGGGAAGGAGCCGCCCTTCACCGCGACGACCGGCGTGCCCGGCGCCAGCCGGTCCGCGAGCTTCAGGATCGCCTCGCCCGGCCGCTCGTTCAGCGTGAGGATCACGCCCGCGATCGGCGGCGTGCCCGCACTGTGCGCGGCCAGCGAGCCGACCACCAGGTCCGCGCGGTCCCCGGGCGTCACGACCATGCAGCCCGGCGTCAGCGCGTTCAGGAAGTTCGGCAGCATCGCACCGCCGAACACGAAGTCGAGCGCGTCCCTGGCGAGCCCCGAGTCGTCGCCGAGCAGCACCGTGCCGCCGAGCGCGTGGGTGATCTGGGCGACGGTCGGCGCAGCCAGCGCCGGCTCGTCGGGCAGCACGTAACAGGGGACCGGCAGCCGGCTCGCGAGCCGCTCCTCTATGTCGGCGCGGTCCTCGGGCGCGACCCGGTTCACCACCATCGCCAGCACGTCGCAGCCGAGCCCGTCGTACGCGCGGTACGCGTTGCGCACCTCGGCGCGCACCGACTCCGAGGTCTGCTTGCGGCCGCCGACCACGGGCAGCACCGACGCACCGAACTCGTTCGCCAGCCGGGCGTTGAGCGCCAGCTCGTCCGGCAGCTGGGTGTCCGCGAAGTCGGTGCCGAGCACCAGCACGACGTCGTAGTCACGCGCCACCGCGTGGAACCGGTCGACCAGGTGCGACACCAGCTCGTCGGTGCCCTGCTCGGCCTGGATCGCCGACGCCTCGTGATAGTCGAGGCCGTAGCCGCTGGCCGGGTCCTGCGACAGGCGGTAGCGCGCCCGCAGCAGGTCGAAGAGCCGGTCGGGGCCGTCGTGGACCAGCGGGCGGAAGACACCCACCCGGTCGACCTGGCGGGTCAGGAGCTCCATCACTCCCAGCTCGACGACCTGGCGGCCGTCGCCCCGGTCGATCCCGGTCACGTACACGCTGCGCGTCACGCGTGCTCTCCTCCTGCGTCAAAAATGGCCGTATCGGAAGCGGTGCCCTCTTGACAGTACCTCCGGCGATAGCTAGGTCGCCCGCCGGAAAAGGACTCTCCCGGGGCAGGACCTCGTACCCGTTCCCGCCGTGCCGAAGTGCCCTTCTCCGCCCGCCACGAACGCGATCGCCGCCCGGCCGTGGAAGAATCGGCGTTGCTCAGACGTACCAGCAGCGAGCAGGAGACACAGCACGATGCGTATCGGAGTTCTGACCGCAGGCGGCGACTGCCCTGGCCTGAACGCAGTGATCCGGTCGGTCGTGCACCGAGCCGTCACGCACTACGGCGACGAGGTGCTCGGCTTCGAGGACGGATACGCGGGGCTGCTCGACGGGCGCTACCGCCCCCTCGACCTCAACGCGGTCAGCGGCATCCTCGCCCGCGGCGGCACCATCCTCGGCTCCTCCCGCCTCGAGCGCGACAAGTTCCGCGCGGCGTGCGAGAACGCGAAGCAGCTCGCCGAGGAGATCGGCTTCGACGTCCTCATCCCGATCGGCGGCGAGGGCACCCTGACCGCCGCCCGCATGCTGTCGGACGCGGGCCTGCCCGTCGTCGGCGTCCCCAAGACGATCGACAACGACATCTCCTCCACCGACCGCACCTTCGGCTTCGACACCGCCGTCGGGGTCGCCACCGAGGCCATGGACCGGCTCAAGACCACCGCCGAGTCGCACCAGCGCGTCATGGTCGTCGAGGTCATGGGCCGGCACGCGGGCTGGATCGCCCTCGAGTCCGGCATGGCCGGCGGCGCCCACGGCATCTGCCTGCCCGAGCGCCCCTTCGACCCGGCCGACCTCGTCAAGATGGTCGAGGAACGCTTCGCGCGCGGCAAGAAGTTCGCCGTCATCTGCGTCGCCGAGGGCGCCCACCCCGCCGACGGCACGATGGACTACGGCAAGGGCGAGATCGACCAGTTCGGCCACGAGCGCTTCCAGGGCATCGGCACCGCCCTCGCCTACGAGCTGGAGCGGCGCCTCGGCAAGGAGGCCCGCCCCGTCATCCTCGGCCACGTGCAGCGCGGCGGCACCCCCACCGCCTACGACCGGGTCCTCGCCACGCGCTTCGGCTGGCACGCCGTCGAGGCCGCGCACCAGGGAGTCTTCGGGCGGATGACCGCGCTGCGCGGCACCGACATCACGATGGTGCCGCTCGCCGAGGCCGTCACCGAGCTCAAGACCGTCCCCAAGGACCGGATGGACGAGGCCGAGTCCGTCTTCTAGGTCGGACACGGCTACGGAGTACGGATCCTGGACCAGAACTCGTCCAGGATCCCCTCCAGGAACTCCCGCCCCGCGTCCCCCGACTGCGGCGAACTCCCGCCGCCCCAGCTGAGCGTGGCCGCCATCAGCGCCTGGTACTCCAGGTGCATCTCCTGCAGCACGTCCTCCAGCTCCCGCCGCGGCACCGGCAGCAGCCGGCCCAGCGGGCGCGTCTGCCCCTGCCAGCGCGTCGTCACCGCGCTGCGCAGCAGATCGGCCAGCAGCCGGTCCCGCCCGGTCACCGTCGCGAACGCGCGCGGCGCGAGCCGCAGCGTGCGGGCCAGCGCCGCCGACTGCCGCTCGGTGCCCCGCCACTCGCCGGTCTCCTCCATCCGCAGGTACGCGTGGATCTCGACGCCCACCTCACGGGCCACGTCCTCCGGCGCCACCCCGAGCGACAGCCGGTGCTCGCGCAGCGTGCGCGGCTCACCGATCAGATCGGCCTGCGAGCACCACAGCGCGCCCGCCAGCGCCGTCAGCTCGGCGGCCGTCGGCACCGCGTCACCGCGTTCCCACGCCACGACGGTCTCCGGCGTGATGTACGTGAGCCCGTACGAGGCGCGCATGCCGTAGGCGACATGGCCCGGCGCCATCCCGAGCGCCTCACGGAGGCGGCGGGCGGCGGGGGCGTTGAACGGGGGAGTCGGCTGGTCGGCCGGGGCCTTGTGCTGCACGGCCACAAAGTAGGGGGGAACGGGCCGCTTGGCCACGGTGCGTTCGTCTTGCGTCACATATCGTAGGAACGTACAGGCCGTGGGACCGCTCCCGCGCCCTCCTGTCACCCCTTCACGGCCCCGCCGAGCGCGAAACCGCCGCCGAAGCGCCGGGACACCAGGACGTACAGCAGGATCACCGGCGTCGAGTAGATGATCGAGAACGCCGCCAGCTGACCGTAGACGACCGTGCCGCGGTTCCCGAAGAAGTCGTTGATGCTGACCGACGCCGGCATCTGGTCCGGGGAGAGCAGCAACATGAACGGGACGAAGAAGTTGCCCCACATCATGGCGAAGCAGAAGACCGTGACGACCGCGATCCCCGGGCCCATCAGCGGCAGCACGATCCGCACCAGCGACTGGAAGGTGTTCGCCCCGTCCGTCCAGGCCGCCTCCTCGAGCTCCGCCGGCACGCCGTCCATGAAGTTCTTCATCAGCCAGATGGCGAACGGGAGTTGGGACGCGGTGAAGAAGTAGATCGTGCCCGCCATCGTGTCGATCAGATCGACCTGGACGAACAGCGCGTACACCGGGACCATGACCGCCGTGATCGGCAGGCACGTCGCGAACAGGATCGTCGTCAGATACGGGTTGTTCAGGCGCGAGCGGTAGCGCGAGAGCGGATACGCGGCGAGCGCGGCGCACGCGACCGTGAGGGCCGTCGCCCCGCCGCACAGGATCAGGCTGTTGAGCAGCGGAGTGAAGGTGATGTCCGGCTGGAGCACCGCGTCGAAGTTGTCGAGCGTGGGGTGCGAGGGCAGCTTCACCTTCAGGTTCGCCTCGGCGTCGAACGACGACAGGACCACCCAGGCCAGGGGCAGGACGAAGGCGAGGGCGACCAGGACGAGGCTGACGTCGGCCGTCAGCCGGGTGCGGGTGCGTCGGCGGGTCACTCAAGCCTCCGTGCGCAGCAGGCGCATATAGACCACCGAGAACAGCGAGCCGACGACGAGGAGCAGCAGCGCCACGGCCGTGCCGTAGCCGATCATGCTCTTCTGGAAGGCCTGCTCGTACATGTACAGGGGCAGCGTCTGACTGCGGTTGCCGGGCCCGCCCCGGGTCATCACCCAGATCAGGCCGAAGACGGACAGGGTCTGGAGCGTGTTGAGCATCAGGTTCGTGCCGATCGAGCGGCGGATCATGGGCAGCGTGATGTGCCACAGCCGCCGCAGGCCGTTCGCACCGTCCATCTCCGCGGACTCGGTGACCTCCGTGGGGATCTCGTCCAGCGCCGCCGAGTAGACGAGCATCGAGAAGGCCGTGCCACGCCACACGTTCGCGAACGACACGGCCAGGATCGGGAGCGTGTACAGCCAGTTCTGGCCGGGCAGCCCGAGCCAGTCGAGGAGGGCGTTCAGCGTGCCCTCGCGGCGGAAGAACGCGTAGAGCAGGAAACCGGCCACGACCTCCGGCAGCACCCAGGCCGTGACGACGACCGCACCCGTGACCGTACGGACCGGCTTCGAGGCGCGCTTCATCAGCGCCGCGAGCGCCAGCCCCAGCACGTTCTGACCCACCACCGACGACAGGAACGTGAACACCAGCGTCAGCCGGACCGCGTTCAGGAACGCGTCGTCCCGGAACGCCGCCGTGAAGTTGTCGAACCCGACGAAGGACGAGTGCGCCTGGCCCGTCAGCTGGAGATCGGTGAACGCGAGGTAGACGCAGTAGCCGATCGGCCCCGCCAGGAACAGGCCCATGACGATCGTGGCGGGGGCCAGCGGCAGCGCCCGCAGGGCGGAACGCCCGACGGGCCTGCTTCCACGGCCCGCCGACGTCCTGCGGCCCACCGGCGTCCTCCCGCTCACCGACGGCCTACTGCTTGTCGACAATTTTGCCGTCCGCCGCCGTCTTCAGCTGCTCGTCGTACGTCGACGCCGCCTCGTCCACCGAGGCGTCCCCGGTGGTCACCGACTCCATCGCCTCCTGGATCGCCGTCGACACCTTGGGATAGGCGGGATACGCGGGGCGGTAGTGCGTCGAGGCGACCAGATCCGTGAAGAACTTGATGCCGGGCTGCGCCTTGATGTACTCCGGGTCCGCGGCGACGTCCTTGCGCACCGAGATACCGGAGTTGGCGATGTACCAGCGCTGCGCGTTCGCCTTCGTCTGCATCGTCTTGATGAAGTCGAAGGCGAGATCCGGGTTGGCGGCCTTCGACGGGATCGCCCACGTCCAGCCGCCGGACATCGACACCTTGCCCGGCGCCTGCCCGTTCTGCGTCGGCATGTACGCGAGCCCCAGCTTCTGCGACCACTCCGGCCACTCGTGCCCCGCGCCCTCGATCCAGTCCTGCGGCAGCCAGGAGCCGTCGAGGTCGATGGCGAGCTTCCCCTTGGGCAGCCTGTCACCGCGGACCGTCGTGCCCACGTTCGGGTCGAGCGCGTCCGAGACCTCCGGGCCGAGCTTGTTCTTGTAGACCTTCTCCACGAACGCCAGGCTGTCCCTGAACGCCTGCGACCCGGCGATCCACTTGCCGCTGCCCTTGTCGTAGAGCGGATCCGCGCTGCCGTCACCCGTCCCGTACAGCAGCATCTCGAAGCCCTGCATCGTCGACTGCTCGCCGCCCGGCTTCCCCGTGTAGAGGTTCAGCGGCGTGACGCCCGGAACCTTCTTCTTGACGGCACGCGCCGCGTCCAGGACCTCGTCCCAGGTCTTCGGCTGCCAGGGGAGCTTGATCCCCGCCTTCCGCAGGATCGCCTTGTCGTACCAGAGCCCGCGGGTGTCCGTCCCGTCCGGGACGCCGTACGTCTTCCCGTCCTCCGCCTTCGCCGCGGTCTTCGCCGTGTCGATGAACTGGTCCCAGTCCGCCCACTTCTTCAGGTACGGATCCAGCGGCCTGAGATAGCCGCTCGTGATGTCCGAGTTGATGAGGAACGTGTCCTCGTACACGAGATCCGGGGCCGTCTTCGGCGAGCGCAGCATCTGCTGGAGCTTCGTGTAGTAGTCGGCGTCCGCGGCCTTGATGGGGACGAGCTCGACCTTCTTGCCCGGGTGGTTCTTCTCGAACTGCTTCTTCATCGCGGCGAGATAGATGTCCGGGACCCTCGCCTTGTTGTCCGTGGACTGCTTGTACGAGACCTTGATCGTGTTCGCGTCGCTGCCCGACCCGCCGCCGCAGGCGGTGAGCGTGCCGGCGGCCAGCAGAGCGGTGACGACGAGAAGAGGGGCGGTGGGGCGCACGGGCACGACCTCCTACGGACCATCGCGGGCATCGTTGCCACGCGGGGCTGCCCGTGAACGTAAGGGCGGCTCAGGACCAAGGTCAATGGGCGTGCAGGGTCCCCGGCCCGAACGGTGACAACGTTGTAATCCGCGCCCCCGGCCCCGGCGGCCCGCCCGTCCGGCTACGCCCAGGTGTAGACCAGCTCGGGACGGCCCACATGCCCGTACTGCGGACTGCGCACCGCCCGGCCCGACTCGACCAGATGCTCCAGATAACGCCGGGCCGTGATCCGCGAGATGCCCACCGCCTCCGCGGCCGCCGCCGCCGACACCCCGTCCGCGCCCGCGTCCCGCACCGCCTGCGTCACCCGCTCCAGCGTGGGCGCGCTCAACCCCTTCGGCAGCTTGGCCGGCGCCGGGGACCGCAGATTCGCCAGCGCCCGGTCCACCTCGTCCTGCCCGGCCGCCTCACCGCTCGACGTCCGGTACTCGGCGTACCGCAGCAGCCGGTCCCGCAGCGTGGCGAACGTGAACGGCTTCAGCACGTACTGCACCACCCCCAGCGACACCCCCTCCCGCACCACCGTCAGATCCCGCGCCGACGTCACCGCGATCACATCCGCCCGGTGCCCCGCCGCCCGCAGCGACCGCGCCAGCGCCAGCCCGTGGCCGTCCGGCAGATGCAGATCGAGCAGGATCAGATCGACGGCCGTGCGCTCCAGCGCCCGCCGCGCCCCGGCCGCCGTCTGCGCCCGCGCCACCGTCACGAACCCCGGCACCCGGTCCACGTACAGCGCGTGCGCGTCCGCAGCCACCGGATCGTCCTCGACGACCAGGACCCGGACGTCGTCGCCGGGCACCGTGCCACCACCGCTCATCCTCCACCGACCTCCTTCGCGAACTGCCGCGCCCGCGACGCGTCCAGCGCGCCCGGGCGCGGCTCCGGCACCGCACCGTCCAGCGGCAGCCGCACCGTGAACACCGCGCCGCCCTCCGCCGACCGGTCGAGCTCCAGCGCACCGCCGCCCCGCGCCACAGCCTGCCGTACGAGCGCCAGACCCAGCCCGCGGCCACCCGGCCCGGCCGGCTTCGTCGACCAGCCGCGCTCGAACACCGCGTCCGCGTGCTCCGGATCCACCCCCGGCCCGCTGTCCGCGACCCGCAGCACCAGCTCCGCCGCCGTCGTCCGCGCCGTCACCGTGATCCGCCCGCCCGGCGAGCCCTGCGCCGCGTCCATCGCGTTGTCCACCAGATTGCCGAGCACCGTCACCAGATCCCGCGCCGGCACCGCCCGCGGCAGCAGCCCGTCGTCGATCCGCGTGTCCGCCGACACCACCAGCTCCACACCCCGCTCGTTCGCCTGCGCCGCCTTGCCGAGCAGCAGCGCCGCGAGCACCGGCTCGCTCACCGCCCCCACCACCTGGTCCGTGAGCGCCTGCGCCAGCTCCAGCTCCGCCGTCGCGAAGTCCACCGCCTCCTGCGCGCGACCCAGCTCGATCAGCGACACGACCGTGTGCAGCCGGTTCGCCGCCTCGTGCGCCTGCGAACGCAGCGCCTGCGTGAACCCCCGCTCCGAGTCCAGCTCACCCATCACCGACTGCAGCTCCGTGTGATCGCGCAGCGTCACCACCGTGCCGCGCCGCTCCTCGCTCTCCACCGGCGACGTGTTCACGACCACCACCCGGTCCGCCGTCAGATGCACCTCGTCCACCCGCGGCTCCGCCGCCAGCAGCGCCCCCGTCAGCGCCGTCGGCAGCCCCAGCTCCGCCACCGACCGGCCCACCGCCTCGTCGCCGACCCCGAGCAGCTCCCGCGCCCCGTCATTGATCAGCGCCACCCGCCGCTGCCCGTCCAGCATCAGCAGCCCCTCGCGCACCGCGTGCAGCGCGGCCTGGTGATACGCGTGCATCCGGCTCAGCTCCGCCGCGTTCATCCCGTGCGTGTGCCGCCGCAGCCGTGCGTTGATCACGTACGTGCCGATGCCGCCGAGGACCAGCGCCGCCAGCGCCACCCCCGCGACCGCGAGCACCTGCCCGCGCGCCTGCTCCGTGATCTCGTCGATCGTGATCCCCGCGCTGACCAGCCCCACGACCCGCCCGCGCAGGTCGTACACCGGCGTCACCACCCGCACCGAGGGCCCCAGCGTCCCCGTGTACGTCTCCGAGAACGTCCTCCCCTTCAACGCCGGACCGATGTGCCCGAGGAACCGCTCGCCGATCTGATCGCGGCGCGGATGCGTCCACCGGATACCCGTCGGGTCCATGATCGTCACGAAGTCGACCCCGGTGTGCTGCTGCACATCCCGCGCGTACGGCTGGAGCCGCGTGGTCGGATCCGCATCCGACGTGATCGCCTCACGCACCGAATCCGCGTCCGCCACCGCCCGCGCCGCCGCCGTCGCCTGCCGCCGCGCCGCGTCCTCCGCCTGCCCCCGGTCACTGACGTACGTGAACAGCGCGCACCCCGCGACCACGACCGCCACGAGCACGGCCTGCATCGCGAACAGCTGCCCGGCCAGGCTCCGGGGACGGGGGAGACGCATGACGCCAGTCTGCCCCGTCGTACAAGTACGAACTAAATGAACGGAAGGGTGACGGCCCTCACGCCCTGGGAGATAGTCACCGGGATCCGCTGGACGTGAGCCGCACGGCCTGCGCGTACGTGCACCAGGGCAGACGCATCCCGGGAGACCCGCCCCCCACCGGGCCTCCCGCCC
>NZ_WWIA01000223.1 GCF_009870065.1 Streptomyces sp. SID5785
TCGGCATGTCCCCGTACGGCCCCGCTCCGGCGCCGCGCGCGCTGCCCGGAGCCCCAAGCCCCCTGTTCTGCGGGCGACTTGTCGCCCTCTCCTTCCCGGACTCCGGACGGGCGTGTGTCCCGTCCCCGACCCACACCTGGTGATGCCCATGACGCTCAGCACGCTTCTGCCCACCGTCTCCGCCCCCGCTCCCGACGCCGCCTCCACCGATGCCGGCTCTACTGACGCCGCCTCCACCACCGGTGCGTCCGGCGCCTCGCCCGGTTCCGGCGGCGACGGTCCCGGGGCCCGACTCTCCGTCGCCGGGGACCTGTTGGCCCTGCTGCGGGACACGACCACCGAGCCCCGGCCCGACGAGCAGCTCGAGGCGCTCACCCTCGCCGTCGCCGCCGACCTGCCCGTCCTGCTGTGAGGCGAGCCCGGGATCGGGAAGACCGCCGCGCTCACCCAGCTCGCGGACTCCCTCGACCTGCCGCTGACCACCGTGATCGCCAGCGTGCACGAGCCGTCCGACTTCTCCGGACTGCCGATCGTCGGCGAGAACCCGGCCGAGCAGGGCGTGCCGATGGCGCCGCCCCAGTGGGCCGTCGACCTGGTGCGGGCCGGACGCGGGCTGCTCTTCCTCGACGAGCTGTCGACCGCGACACCGGCGGTGCAGGCGGCGCTGCTCCGGGTCGTCCTGGAGCGCCGGGTGGGTGCGCTGCAACTGCCGCCCGGCGTGCGGATCGTGGCCGCCGCCAACCCGCGCGCCTCGGCGGCGGACGGCTGGGAGCTGAGCCCGCCCCTGGCCAACCGGTTCGTCCACCTGTACTGGGTGCACGACCGCGAGGTGGTGGTCCGGGGCCTCGGCGGCGTCTGGCCCCGGGCCACCCTGCCCCGGCTCGCCCCGGACCGGCTCGCCGAGGCGGTGGCCCTGGCCCGCCGCGCGGTGTGCGGGTTCCTCGCGGCGCGGCCCACGCTGATCCACCGGCTGCCCACCACGGAGACCCGGCGCGGCGGCGCCTGGCCGTCCCCGCGCAGCTGGGACGCGGCGCTGACGCTGCTCGCGTTCGGCACGGCGGCGGGCGTCTCCCGGGACGTCCTCGCGCTGCTCGTGCGGGGCGCGGTCGGCGACGGCCCGGGCCTCGAACTGCTCGCCCATCTCGACCGGATGGATCTGCCCGACCCCGAGGACCTGCTCGCCGAGCCGCCGCGCGCCGAGCTCCCGGAGCGCGGCGACCTGCGCCAGGCCGCACTGGACGCGGTGGTCGCCGCGGTCGGGGCCCGTCCGGAGCGGGAGCGCTGGGACGCCGCCTGGTCGGTCCTCGTCCGGGCCCTGGAGAGCGGCGCCCCTGACCTGCTCGTCGCGCCCGCGACCGCGCTCGCCGGGCTGCGCCGCGACGCGTGGGAGGTGCCGCCCGCGATGGACCGGCTCGCCGGCGTCATCGGGATCGCGCGGACGGCGGACCGCTCGGTGGAGCGTGCCAAGAACGGCCCGAAGGGGGCCCGCCGATGAGCGCGGCGAGCGGCGCGCCCTCCGGCGCGGTCACCGGGGCCCCGAAGCCGCGTCCGGTGGCCCCGCCGCCCCGGCCCCGGCCCGTGCGGGGACCGCTGACCCGGGCGC
>NZ_WWIA01000224.1 GCF_009870065.1 Streptomyces sp. SID5785
GTCACCTCACTGGAGTTCCTCGGGTACGAGGTCGACCAGGCGGCGACCGGACAGGCCGCCCTCACGGCGATCCGCGACCGCGGCCCCCACCTCGTGCTGCTCGACGTCATGCTGCCGGACCTCGACGGCTTCGAGGTCGTCCGGAGGCTGCGCAGCGCCGGTTCGACGACGCCGGTGGTCTTCCTGACCGCCCGCGAGAGCGGCCGGGACATCGTGGGCGGCCTCGACCTGGGCGCCGACGACTACATCACCAAGCCGTTCCGGCTCGCGGAGGTGGCCGCCCGGGTCCGTGCCGTCCTGCGCCGCGGCGAGAGCCGCGCCGACCCCCGCCTCCTCGTGTGCGGCGACGTGGAGATGAACACCGACACGTACGAGGTGCGCCGCGCCGGAGCGCCGGTGGACCTCTCGCCCACCGAGTACAGGCTCCTGCACCATCTGCTGGTCAACCGGAACCGCGTCCTGACCCACGAGCAACTGCTCGCCCATGTATGGGAGTTCGGAGAGAGCGACCACAGCGTGCTGAAGACCTACATCTCGTACCTGCGGCGCAAGCTCGGCGCACGGGGACCCGACCTGATCGAGACGCGCCGCGGCGTCGGCTACATCCTGCGCGACTCCGGCACCGCATGAGTCCTCGACGCCGTCCGGCACGCCCCAGGTCACTGCGCGGCCGCCTGCTCCTGGCGCTGCTCAGCCTGGTCGCCGTCGCGCTGATCGCCCTGGACGCCGTCGTCCACACGGCCCTGAGCGACGATCTCCTGCGCCGTACCGACGTCACGCTGCGCGCCGTGTCCCGGCGCGTGGCGCAGCAAGTGCGCAGGCCCGACCCGGACAGCCGCCTCGGCAACGACGTCCGGCTGCTCGGCGCCTCCGAGTTCTACCTGCGGCTGCGCCGGCCCGACCACACGGTCCGTGACCTGGTGCCGCAGCTCAGAGACCCGCAGGACGCCGCGCCACGCATCCCGGACCCGCTGTCCGAGGTCCGCGACACGGAGGTCGTGACGGTCGGGCCGGCCGCCGCCGGTGGCCCCGACTACCGCCTGCTCGTGCAGCGGATCCCCGGCCACGGCACGCTGATCGCGGCCACACCCCTCGACCAGGTCCAGGGCACCCTGCGCCGGGTCCTGATCGTCGAGGCTGCGGCCACCGGCGGGGTCGTGGCCCTGCTCGGGGCGGCGGGTCTGTGGGTGCTGCGCCGCGGGCTGCGCCCCCTGGAGGCGATGGCGCGCGACGCGGACGCCATCGCCTCGGGTGACCGTGCCGGACAGGTCGAGACGGCCGACGCCGACACGGAGGTCGGGCGCCTCGGGCTGGCTCTGAACACGATGCTCGCCGCCGAACGCACCACACAGGACCGGCTGCGCCGGTTCGTCGCGGACGCCTCGCACGAACTGCGCACCCCTGTCACCGCGGTGCTCGGCTATGCCGACCTCCACCATCAGGGCGCTCTCGGCGCCGCCTCCCGGAGGGACCGCGCGA
>NZ_WWIA01000225.1 GCF_009870065.1 Streptomyces sp. SID5785
AGGTGCGGCGCGACGAACGCCGCACCGGCGGTCCACAACAGCCCGAACAGCAGCGCCTCCGGCACGCTCACCCCCAGGTCGAAGCTGCCGGAGCCGGTGCCGAGGAACTCGATGTCGCCGCGGAACTCGGCGCCCAGCCCGCCGACTCCGGCGAGCAGCAGGAACAGGCCGAAGAACAGCCCGGCGGACAGCAGGTGTTCACGCCGGTCCGCCGAGCGCCGCACCGCGATCGTCCCGGCGACGAGCGCGCAGACGAGACCGACGGCGAGCGCGTAGACGACCGCGCCCGAGCCGAGTTCGTCGCCCAGCCGGGACAGCCCGAAGGACTCGCGCTCGTAACCGCCGCCGAACCCGGACGTGCCGCGCGCCTCCACCTCCAGCGGGGCGCCCCAGCACAGACCGAGCACCGCAAGACCGAAGTTGGGCAGCAGCAGGAGGAAGGCCCCGATCCCGGCGGCGTCGGAGCCGCCGAACTCGTCGTCGCCGACGTCGGAGGGCGACCCGCCGCCGTCGCCGAACAGCGCGAGCCCGATCCAGCCGAGCACGAGGGCGAGCACGAGCACGACGCCGAGCGCCCGCACGGCGGTCCCGGCGGCCCGCACCGTCATCCGCACCCCGGGCCGCGCCGCCGCCACCCGGTACCGCAGGTCGTCGGCGTGCAGCACCCCGCCCGCGACGCCGAGTGCCAGCAGCAGCGTCCACAGCGCCGTCAGGAACGGCGACGAGGAGATCGACACCTCGGCGATGTCGGGCTGGGCGAACAGCGCGAGGGCGAGCGTGCCCGCGGTCGTCGCGAGCGCGACGCGCACCGCGGCCTCCAGCCCGGCGGTGGCGCCGTCGGGGGCTCCGGGCACGGTCCGCGCGTACAGGCGGGTGCGCAGCATCCGGACGCCGAGGACGAGCGCCACGATCCACACCACCGTCACCAGGAGCGGGACGACGGACAGCGCCGCGCTGCCGGAGCCGCCGGAGCCGTAGTCGCCGCCGTACAGCGGGGAACCGCCGCCGGAGCCGCCCGCGGAGGCCTCGAAGCCGCCGCCCACGCCCTGGAGCAGCACGGCGAGGGCCAGCCGCAGCCGGTCCCCGAAGCCGACGAATGCGTCCTCGGAGTCCTGCCCGTACGACGGGATGCCGAGGGCGACCGCGGCGACGAGCACGAAGCCGACCGGCCACAGGGCGGCCTGCACGGCGCCGGCCCAGTCGCCGCGCAGCGCCCGGCCGAGGAAGGCACCGGCGGCCGAGGGCCGGGCG
>NZ_WWIA01000226.1 GCF_009870065.1 Streptomyces sp. SID5785
CTGGCGCTTGAACGCGTCGCGGGCCGGGCCGATCAGCAGGTCGTCGGCCGCGGACACCCCGCCGCCGATGACGAAGCAGGAGGGGTCGAGGGCGGCGGCGAGGTTGGCGATGCCGACGCCGAGCCACTGGCCGATGTCCTGGAGCAGCTCGACGCACATGGCGTCGCCCTCGCGGGCCAGCTCGGTGATGAGCGGACCGGAGATGTCGGGCACCTGGCCCTTGACCCGCTCGATGATGTTGTACGCGACCGGGGAGTCGGCGGCGGCGAGCTCGCGGGCCTCCCTGACCAGCGCGTTCCCCGAGCTGTACTGCTCCCAGCAGCCGCGGTTGCCGCACGGGCAGCGGTGTCCGCCGGGCACGACCTGCATATGGCCGAACTCGCCGGCGACGCCGAACTTGCCGCGCTTGACCTGGCCGTCCTCCAGGATCGCGCCGCCGATACCGGTACCGAGCGTGATCATCACGAGGTGGTCCTCGCCGCGCCCGGCACCGAAGCGCCACTCGGCCCAGGCCGCCGTGTTCGCGTCGTTGTCGACGAGCACCGGCACCGAGAGGCGGCCGGAGAGGCGGTCGCGCAGCGGCTCGTTGCGCCAGGACAGGTGCGGGGCGAACAGGACGCGGTTGCGGTCCGCGTCGACCCAGCCGGCCGCGCCGATGCCCACGGCGTGCACGTCGTGGCGGTCGGACAGGTCGAGGACGAGCTCGACGATGGTGTCCTCGACGACCTTCGGGCTCTTGGACTTGTCCGGGGTCTCGGTGCGCAGCGTCTCCAGGATGGTGCCGTCGGCGTCGACGACACCGGCCATCACCTTGGTGCCACCGATGTCGATGCCGACCGTGGGGACGCGGGGGGCGGTCAGGTGCGAGCGTCGTTCCCGGGTGCCGACCGTCCGCAGGACGGTGGCGCGGGCGCTGCCACGGTAGGTACTCATTGCCGCGATTCTGCCACGCGGGGCGCGCTCCTTCGCGGGACGCCCGTGGCCCGGGGGGCGTCACCGCCGTGTCGCGGCCGCGGTCCGGTGGGGCTTCCCGCGCAGTTCCCCGCGCCCC
>NZ_WWIA01000227.1 GCF_009870065.1 Streptomyces sp. SID5785
GGTTTCGGGCGGCTCGCCCCGGCCGACCTGGACGCGTTCGCCCGGACGTGGCTGGCCTGCGCCCGTTACACCGAGGAGGTGTCCCAGGCGCTCAGCGCCGAGGCGTGGAAGCCCTGACCTGCCGTGCGCATGACCCGCACGGCACATGACGCGCACGGCACAGGCCCGCGCGGCACATGACGCGCGCGGCACAGGCCCGCGCGGCACATGACGCGCGCGGCACAGGCCCGCGCGGCACAGGCCCGCACGGCACAAGCCCTCTGAGACGTCATCCCTTCGGATGAGACATGAGTGTCTCATTCGGGTTATGCTCGTCTCATGGCTGTCGACCGATCCCAGATGCTGCACGCCGCAGCGGCCCTCCTCACCCGCAAGTCCACCGCCACGATGGACGAGGTGGCGAAGGCCGCCGGCATCAGCCGCGCCACGCTGCACCGCCACTTCGCGGGCCGTGACGCCCTCGTGCGCGCGCTCGAGGATCTGGGCATCGACGAGTGCGAGGCGGCGCTCGACCGCGCCGCGCTCGACGCGGGCCCGGCCGAGGACGCGCTGCGGCGGCTGATCGCCGAGCTCGAGCCCGCAGCCCCGCTGCTGGCCTTCCTCACGACGGAGAACCAGCTGTTCGAGGGGGAGCAGCAGCACGCGGGCTGGGAGCGGCTCGACGCCCGGATGGTCGCGCTGTTCCGGCGCGGCCAGGAGGCCGGCGAGTTCCGGATCGACCTCACCCCGGCCTGGCTGTGCGAGGCGCTGTACGGCCTCGTCGGCAGCGGTGCCTGGGCCGTGCAGGACGGCCGCGTCGCGGCCAAGGACTTCTCATTCATGATCGCCGAGCTGCTGCTCGGCGGCGCACGACGGAGCGTGGAACGATGACCAGCACCCACCAGCGACCCCCCGTGCCGGAGGTGGTGGCGCGGCCCGGACGGTGGCTCGCCCTCGGCGTGCTCGTGCTGGCCGTGCTGCTCGTCGCCGTCGACGCGACGGTCCTCGGCCTGGCGACCCCGTACATCAGCGAGGACCTCGAGCCCTCCGGCACCCAGCTCCTGTGGATCGGTGACGTCTACTCGTTCGTCATCGCCGGACTCCTCGTGTCGATGGGCAGTCTCGGTGACCGCATCGGCCGCAAGAAGCTGCTGCTGACCGGCGCCGTCGCCTTCGGAGCGGTCTCGGTGCTCAACGCGTACGCGACGACGCCCGAGCTCATGATCCTGGCCCGGGCCCTGCTCGGTGTCGCGGGCGCCACCCTGATGCCCTCGACCCTGGCCCTGATCCGGAACATCTTCCACGACCCGCGTGAGCGCTCCCTCGCCGTCGGCATCTGGGGCGCCATGGCCTCGGCCGGCGCGGCCGTCGGACCGGTCGTCGGCGGCTTCCTGCTCGAGCACTTCTGGTGGGGCTCGGTGTTCCTCATCAACCTGCCGGTGATGGCGGTGCTCGTCGTGATCGGCGCCAAGCTGATCCCGGAGTCGAAGAACCCGGTCCCCGGACCGTGGGACCTGCCCAGCGTCGGCCTGTCGCTCGTCGGCATGATCGGTGTCGTCTACGCGGTCAAGGAGGCGGCGGCCCACGGCGTGGGCTGGGAGGTCGCGGGCTCGGCGGTGATCGGTGTCGCGGCGCTGGCCGGTTTCGTGCGGCGCCAGCTCACGCTGGACTCCCCGCTGCTCGACATGCGCCTGTTCCGCAATCGCGGCTTCTCGGCCGCGGTCCTCGCCGACCTGCTGACCATCCTCGGGCTGTCCGGACTGGTCTTCTTCCTGTCGCAGTTCCTGCAACTGGTGCAGGACCGCCGGCCGTTCGAGGCGGGTCTCGCCGAACTGCCCGCGGCGGTCGGCGCGGTGGCGGCCGGTCTCGTCGCGGGCGCCGTGGCGCGCCGCTTCTCCGTGCGCGCCGTCGTCGCGGCCGGCCTCGCCGCGATCGGCCTGTCGCTCGCCGTCCTCACGGGCCTGAGCAGCCAGACCGGTTACCCGCTGCTCGGCGCGGTGCTCCTGGTCGTCGGTGTGGGTGCGGGTTTCTCGTTCACCGTGACCGCCGACGTGATCCTCTCCAGCGTCCCCAAGGAGCAGGCGGGTTCCGCCTCCGCGGTCTCCGAGACGGCGTACGAACTCGGCGCGGCCCTGGGCATCGCCCTGCTCGGCTCGATCGTCACCGGGGTCTACGCGGGCTTCACGGCCCCGCCGGGCACCCCGGCCGCCGTCGCCGACGCGGCGCACGACTCGCTCGGCGGCGCCGTCGAGGCCTCGACGGCCCTGCCGCCCGGCCAGGCGCACGAGCTGCTCACGTCCGCGCAGGGCGCGTTCGTGGACGGGCTCCAGGTGGCCGCGGGCCTCGGCGCCGCGGTCCTGCTCGCGACCTCGGTCGCCGCCTGGTTCCTGCTGCGCGGCCAGCGTCTGGAGAACTGACGCCGCCCGCACGGGTGACCTCCCGGCGGCACACGACCGGGGCCCGGCCCCGCGGATCGCTCCGCGGGACCGGGCCCCGGTCAGGTCAGGTGCTCGCCGCTCGCCGCCTCGGCCGCAGAGCGGCCCGTGCGGGCGGGGTGGGGCGGGGGCGGTCAGGCCGCCTTGGCCTTGGTCGCGTACATGTCCACGTACTCCTGGCCCGACAGCTGCATGACCTCGGTCATCACGGAGTCGGTCACGGCCCGCAGCACGTAGCGGTCGCGGCCCATCCCGTCGTAGCGGGAGAACTCCATCGGCTCCCCGAAGCGCACGGTCACCCGGCCCGGGCGCGGCATGCCCGAACCGCCCGGCTGCAGCTTGTCCGTGCCGATCATCGCGAACGGCACGACGGGCGCACCGGTCATCAGGGTCAGCCGCGCGATGCCCGTGCGGCCCCGGTAGAGCCGGCCGTCGGGGGAGCGGGTGCCCTCGGGGTAGATCCCGAAGATCTTGCCCTCCTCGAGGATCCGGCGGCCGGTCATGAGCGCGGCGACCCCGCCGTTGGCCCCGTCCCGGTCCACCGGGATCATGCCGACCCCGGTGAAGAACCAGGCCATCAGCCGGCCCTTGAGGCTCTTTCCGGTGACGTACTCGTCCTTGCCGATGAAGCACACCTGCCGGTCGCAGACCAGCGGAAGGATCATCGAGTCGATGAACGTCAGGTGGTTGCCCGCCAGAATGACGGGGCCGCTGCCCGGAATGTTCTCGGCGCCTTCCACCCGTGGGCGGAACATCAGGCGCATGATCGGTCCGAGCACTGCCTTGATGAGCGCGAAGCGGGACAACGGGCCCTCCGGTGTCAAGGAATGGATGGCAGGTCTGTGCAGGTGAGGACGATACTCGCGCGTACCCGCCCGTCGCACATCGGGTTCACCGAGTGGATACACAGAGTTGATGCGCGGGCGCCTCACCCACGCCCCCCGGCCGCATCCCCGACACACAGGAGTCATCCCGCATCACCCCGACGTTCCGCACGCGGTCTCCCCGTCGTCACCCCCGCGCCCCTACCATCGGTCCGGCTTCGGCAGGTACACGGCAGCACACGGGCCGTACACGGCAGCACTCGGCAGGACTCGGCAGGAGGAGCGCCCCATGGGGAACGAGAAGGCTCAGGCGGCACACGAGGCGGGCACCGGGGGAGGCCTCGGCCGGCGCGCGCTGCTCGGCGCGGCGGTGCTGAGCGCGGGCGCGGCCGTCGCCGCCGTGCCCGCCGCGGCCTCGGCCGCCGACCGCTCCGGCGGCGGACACCACGACGGCG
>NZ_WWIA01000228.1 GCF_009870065.1 Streptomyces sp. SID5785
TGGCGCCGAGGTCCTGCACGGCGTCTCCTTCCGGGCCGAACCCGGTCGGACCGTCGCCCTCGTCGGCTCGTCCGGGGCCGGCAAGTCCACCGTCGCCCAGCTGCTGCCCCGCCTCTACGACACCGACTCCGGCGCCGTCCGCATCGGCGGCGTCGACGTACGGGACCTGACCGCGTCCTCGCTGCGGGACACGCTCGGCATGGTCACCCAGGACGGTCACCTCTTCCACGACAGCGTCCGCGCCAACCTGCTGCTCGCCCGCCCCGACGCCACCGAGGACGAGCTGTGGGACGTGCTGCGCCGGGCCCGGCTCGAGACGCTCGTCGACTCCCTGCCGGACGGCCTCGACACCGTCGTCGGCGAGCGCGGCTACCGGCTCTCCGGCGGCGAGCGCCAGCGCATGACGATCGCCCGGCTGCTGCTCGCCCGCCAGCGCGTCGTCATCCTCGACGAGGCCACGGCCCACCTGGACAACACCTCCGAGGCCGCCGTCCAGGAGGCGCTCGCCGAGGCGCTCGAGGGACGCACCGCGATCGTCATCGCCCACCGGCTCTCCACGATCCGCTCCGCCGACCAGATCCTCGTCGTCGAGGACGGCCGCATCGTCGAGCGCGGCACCCACGCCGAACTCCTCGCCGTCGACGGCCGCTACGCCGACCTGTACCGGACCCAGTTCGCCGCCGGGGACCAGGCTCCGCCCCTGGAGGAGGCTGCGGGCGCCGTCTGATCCCCGCCGGGGGACGTCCCGCCGACCGGGCTCAGGGTGCGGGCGGCCGGTCCGGCCCGGGAACGACCAGCTCCGTCAACAGGTGTGCGTACGCCGTGGGCCGGCGCTCGTAGTCGGCGCGGGCGGCGACACCGGCCCGGTCCGCATCGGGGCCGCGCAGCAGGTCGATCGACAACTGGGCGAACCGTGCGGCGTCGGCCTCCGCCGCGGCGCCCGCGAGCAGCGGGCGCAGCCGAGCCGTCGCGCCCTTGGCCGCGAAGCGTTCGCCGGCGTCGGCGCGCAGCATCGAACGGCGCCCGGCCGCGGGCGCCGCGGCGGCCGTCAACCGGCCGAGCCCGTCCGCGAACTCGCCCGCCCGCAGTGCGTCCGCCCGCCCCTGCGGGCCGACGTCGACCAGCACGTGCAGTGCGTTGAGCAGCTCCGCGACCTGCGGTCCCGGGCGCTCCAGGACCGGCCGGCCCGCGTGGGCCCGCACGGTGTCGTCGGCCAGCTTCCGGGCCCCGGCCGTCAGCCGCTCGGCCGCGCCGGGCTGCACGCCGGGCAGCCGTGACAGGACCGGCGTACCGGCCTCCAGCACGTCCCGCGCGGTCCGGACGCCGCACCGGCGCAGCTCCTTCGCATCGCACCCGCGCCCCGCGGACCGGCGCAGCCGTTCGATCGGCACCCGCCCCAGCGCCTCGTCGACCAGCGACGACCGCAGCGGCTCCCACGCGGTGCGGACCGCCTCGACGGCCCGCGCGTGATCCTGCCCGAGCCGGCGTGCGGCCTCCTCCACGCGCCGGGCGCGGCGTACCAGCGAGGGGCTCGCTCCGCTGAGCCGGTACAGCGAGCGGACGTTGCCGCCGACCACGCCGACGAGCAGCAGGGGCAGCGCGATCCCGATCAGGTCGTCGGAGCGGTCGATCGCCCGCTCGTACGCGGCGTCGTCCTGGCCCAGCACCCAGAGGTCCCCCCGGCCGGACCCCTCGGTCACCATCCAGCCGGTCTCCCAGCCGTGGCCCGAGTCGGGGTCGTACTGCGGCGCCTTGAGCAAGGGGTCCCGTTCGGGATCGCACGCGTAGGGTCCCGTGCGGCGCTTGTGCGCGTAAGGATCCGACCAGGCGACCGTGCAGCGACCGTCGGCCTTCTCGCTCAGGACGGTCAGGTCGACCTGCTTGGTCTCGGGGTCCTCCGGGGCCGAGGCGTAGAACGCGTACGACGCCGCGAAGACGGCCAGACCGAGGGCGATCAGCCAGCGGAAGATCGGTACATGTCTCACTCGGCCCCCCTGAGCGGATTCATCGGTGCACGGCACGGTTTCAGGCGTGATACCGGCCCGGCAAGGCCCGCAGCGGGCAGTGCCCGCGCGCGGGCGCCTTCCGGGATCCGGCAGCGGGGGCGGCTTCACGTCGTGGCCGGTCAGGGGCTAGTGTTCGCTGCCGAACTGCCCGACACGGGGTGCCCCGCACAAGCGCGGGGCTGAGAACACACCCGTCGAACCTGAACCAGTTAGCACTGGCGGAGGGATGTCAGCGATGTCGATACCCCATGTCCCCGCGGCCCCGGCCGAGTCCACAGCCGACGCCTTCGACGGGCGGATGCCGGCCGCGCCCGGCGACTGGCGCCCCGAGGCCCGCGGCATCACGCCCGTGCCCGAGGACGCCCGCTACGGCGGCGCGGGCCGCCTGTTCACCGTCTGGTTCGCGCCGAATCTCACCATGAGCGGCGTCTTCACCGGCACCGTCGGCATCGCCCTCGGCCTCGACTTCGCGACCGCGCTGGCCGCCGTCGTGCTCGGCACCGTGCTCGGCGCCGTCCCCACCGCGTACCTCGGCACCTGGGGCAGCAGCACGGGCGCGGGCCAACTGCCCCTCGCCCGCCTCGCGTTCGGCCGGGGCGTCGTGGTGCCCGGCGCCCTGCAGTGGCTGTCGTCCATCGCCTGGGACGCGCTCATCGGCCTGTTCGGCGGCGACGCGCTGGCCCGGCTGTGCGGCTGGCCGTTCTGGCTCGGGGCGCTGCTGATGATGGCCGCACAGGGGGCGCTCGGCGCCTTCGGCTATGAGGCGATCCACCGGCTCCAGAAGGCGATGACCGCCGTCCTCGCCGTCGCCTTCTGCGCGCTCGCCTGGCGCCTCGCGGACGCCGGGGTCACCCCGGCCGGGCACGGTGCGGCGCACGGCGCGGACCGGGCCGGCGCCTTCGTGCTGACCATGACCGTCGCGCTGAGCCTGTCCGTGTCCTGGGCGCCGTACGCCAGTGACTTCAGCCGTTACCTGCCGCGGACGACCTCGCGGGTCCGCATGTTCTGGTGCACCCTCGCGGGCGTGGTCGTGTCCTTCACCGCGGTCGAGGCGCTCGGACTGTGGGGCGCCTCCGTCTTCACCGACCAGACCGCGCAGGGCGTCGACACCCTGCTGGGCGGCGGCGCCGTCGGCTCGCTCGGCCTGCTCGCGGTGGCCCTGGCCGCGCTGTGCAGCAACGCCATGAACGACTACAGCGGCTCGCTCGCCCTCCAGGTCGTCGGGGTCCGGATCCCGCGTCCCCTCGCGGCGGGCCTCGCGGCGCTGCTCGGCTTCCCCCTGGTGCTGTGGATGCACGCGGCCGACACGGCGGCCCGCTTCCAGAACGTGCTGCTCTTCGTCGGCTACTGGATCCCCGGGTTCGTCGCCGTCGTGGTCGTCGACTGGCTGGCCCGGGCCCGCGCGCGCCGCGGCGAGCGCGTCGACCTCGCCGCGGAGCTGGCCCGTCCGCAGCCGGTGCTGCCCGCGCTCGCCGCCTTCGCCGGGGCGTTCGCCGCCACCGTGCCGTTCATGAACACCGCGCTGTACGTGGGGCCCGCCGCGCAGGCCCTGCACGGAGCCGACCTCGGCTACTACGTGGCCTTCGGCGTCGCCCTCCTCCTCTACACCCCGTTCCGGCTGCGGCGGCGCGCCGCCGCCTGAGCCCCGCGGTGCGCTGCCTAAC
>NZ_WWIA01000229.1 GCF_009870065.1 Streptomyces sp. SID5785
GGGTACGCCGACCTCCTCGACCGGGTCCTGGCCACGGGCCGCACCGAGGTGCTCACCGATGTCCCCACCGGCCCCGCAGGGACCACGCCGGGGGCGCTGACCTGCACCGTGTCCCGCGTGACATCGGGCGGCGGGCGCCACGGCACGCTGAGCGTGTGCACGGAGGTGACCGCGGACACCACATCCGCCGAGCGCACCCGTGTCACGGCCGAGCAGCACCGGCGAGCACTGCTGCGGTACTCGAGCCTGGTCGCCGCGGGCTCGGAGGCGATCTGGGTGATGGGCCCCCGCGGCGGTGTCGTCGAGCGCAGTCCCGGGTGGGAGCAGCTGACGGGACAGCGCTGGGAGGACTACCGCGGCGACGGCTGGACCGACCGTCTGCACCCCGACGACCGCGACGCCGTCGTGCGGGCCTGGTCGGTCGCGCTGACCGCGGTGGTGCCGCGCTTCACGACGTCGTACCGGCTGCGCACGTCCGACGGCAGCTACCGGCATGTCGCGGTCGAGGCCGCGCCCGTCATCGACGACGGTGAGGTCCTCGAGTGGGTGGGCACCTGCCGCGACATCGAGCAGCAGTGGCAGGAGTCCCGCCGGCGGGAGCTGCTGGCCCGCGCGAGCGCGTCGGTCGCCGGGCTCGTGCGGCTGGACGAGATCCTCGCCGCGCTCACCCGTGTGGTCGTGCCCGAGCTCGCCGACAGCTGCACGGTGTATCTCCTCCCCCAGGTGCTGCCGCACCAGGACGGTGCCCGAACCCCCGAGCGGGTCGCCGCGCAGACCCGGGCCGGCCTGCCGCAGCTGCCCCCGCACCGGGAGGAGCACATGAGCCCGGGCAGTCCCCTGGCCCGCGCCGTGGAGAACCGCGTGCCGGTCCGGGCCACGTTCCCGCCGGGCGCTCCCCCGGCCGAGTTCGCCCCGCCGGGCGGCGAACCGTGGCTGGCGCCCGGGGCGAACAGCGTGATCCTGCTGCCGGTCGTCGTCGACGGCACGGTCGCCGCGCTGGTCACCGCCTCGGCGAGCGGCAACCGGCCGCCCCTCGGGCCGTCGGAGGCCGAGCTCCTTGCCCTGCTCCTCGAACAGGCCCACGCGGCGCTGAGCGGAGCCCTGGAGTTCCAGCGGACCCGGCAGGTGGCCCTGGCCCTGCAGCGCAGCCTGCTCACCGACCCGCCGCATCTGCCGGACCTGGACCTGGTGGTGCGGTACCACCCGAGCAACAGCGCCGCGGAGGTCGGCGGGGACTGGTACGACGCGTTCGAGCTCCCCGGCGGCACCCTCGTGCTCACCATCGGCGACGTCACCGGGCACGACCTGCCCTCCGCGGTGCGGATGAGCCAGTTGCGCACCATGCTGCGGGGGCTGGCCCTGGACCGCCAGGAGGCGACCGGCGGGATCCTGCGCCGCCTGGATCTGTCCGTGCAGACCCTGTACCCGGAGTACACGGCGACCTGTGTCCTGGCCCGGGTGGAGCGTCCGGGTGACGGCCGGTTCGAGTTCCACTACTCGGTCGCCGGTCATCCGCCGCCGCTGCTCGTCGGGGCCGACGGCGCGGCACGCTTCCTCACCGCGGCCCACGACCCGCTGCTGGGCCTGGCTCCGGAGCCGCACTACGGCAGCGCGACCTACGCCCTTCCGCCCGGGTCCACCCTGCTGCTGTACACGGACGGGCTCGTCGAGCGCCGCGACGAGGACATCGAGACCAGCCTGGAACGGCTGCGCCGGCACGCGGTCCGCGCGGCCGGGCTCGGCCTGGACGGCTTCTGCGACGCGCTCCTCGCGTCGGTGCCCGCCGTCGACAGCGACGACGACGTCGCCGTCGTCGCGCTGCGGGTCCCCGAGCACGACCGGCCCGCCGGCGCCCGGCGGTCCGCGCCGAGGGCGTGATCCGGCCAATCCGGTGTGCGCCCTGTCCTTTCCCGCCCCTCTGTTGGAAAGTAGCACTATCCAAGCTGTCGGGACGCGGCAGCCGGACCGCTCAGGGAGACGCCCATGCGCAGGCCGAAAGGCAAGGACCCGATCTACTTCGACCACTGCACGTCGTGCAGCTACATCCTGTGCCTCGGGGACGAGCACGCCATGGCCGTCAGGACGGCCGAACTCTCCATGCCGTTCCACTACGAGGAGATGCACCGCACGAGCCGTCCGGAGTGGACGATCGACGTCAGGCTCCGCCGCGAGGTCGACCCCCACTTCTAGGGCGTGTTGCGCACGTCGCGCCGTCCGTCCGGGCCGGGCCCGCCGTCGCGCTCACACGAGCAGGACGAGCATCACGCCCATGCCGAGCGCCATCGCCGCGTGACAGGCCGGTTCGCACGCGGCGCCGCCCAGGAGCGCGCTCGCCCCGGCGGGTCCGGGGCCGCCGGCCGGGTCGCGTGCCCGGTCGAACGCCCGGGCCAGCCAGCGCAGTCCGAGGGCGACCAGGACGAGCGCCAGCAGACCGGCGGTCCACCGGTCCCCGGCCTGCGAGAGCGTCATCGCACTGGTGGCGTCCGTGGCGGCCATCTCCATCCCCGGCATGTCGTGGGCCATGCCCCCGGCCCCGGCGGACATGCCGGACCCGCCCATCACGGAGGCCATCCAGGCCATGGCGCCCATCATCACGACGTGGGGCAATGCCCCGGCCAGGCCCCCCGTCCGGGTGGTCCCCGGCCCGGAGCCGGACAGCGCGGTGGCGGCGAACCACACCGCGCCGGCCGAGAACACGGCGACCTGCGGCCCGGCGGGCACGTCCATGCCCCAGGGCCAGGACATCGCCGCCATGGCACACCCCATGACGGCATGCAGGGCGTGCCCCACCCGCTCGGCCGCCGGGCGGCGCCCGCGCGCCGCGGCCGACCACACCCCGTACACGGCGGGAGCGACGAAGAGCGCGGTGAGGATCCACCGCAGTCCGGGAGCGTTGATCATGCGGCTGCCTCCGTCCGCGCGGTGCGGCGCCCGCGGCGGGCTCCGACGATCAGGTCGACGACGAGGAACACCAGGAGCGGCAGCCCGAAGAGCGGCACGAAGTAGCCGGTCACGGCGGTCAGCAGCAGCGCGGGAGCCAGGAACCGGCCGGGCAGGCGCCGCCAACCGCCGGGCAGGGGCGGGCGCCCGAACGCGGGCCCGCCCGCGCGCGTGGGGCGGCGCAGCCACCACATGCGGTAGCCCCCGAGGATCATGCCGATCAGCGCGAGGGCGAGCAGGGCCAGCACGATCTGGTTGGCGAGCCCGAAAAGGAGCCCCATGTGGGCGTCGATGCCCCAGCGCGTCATCTTGGCGAGGACGGGGTGGTCGGCCCAGCGGGCATGGTCGGTGACGGTGCCGGTGCGCGGGTCGACGGCCACGCTGTCCTGACGCTCGGGCCAGTGGCGGGTGTTCTCCTTGACCACATAGGTGGCCTGGTCCGCGCTCGGCGGGGTCACGACGAGGACACCGCGCAGACCGGCCGCGTGCGCCGAGGCGACGACCGTGTCGATCCCGACGTCCCTCCCGTGGCCGGATCCTGACCCCGTGTCGGGGCCGGCGGCGCGCGCGGGCAGGGCCGTGGACA
>NZ_WWIA01000230.1 GCF_009870065.1 Streptomyces sp. SID5785
ACCGCCGCCCGGCACGAGGCGCTCGCGCTCGGGCTGCGCCGCAAGGACGGCACCGGTGCGCTGCTCGGCGCCCGGGACCGGCCGGCCGGGCTGCTCGGTCCCGCCGCCGAACTGCTCACCGTGACGCCGGGCCACGAGGTGGCCGTGGCGGCGGCCTTCGGCGCGGCCGCCGACGCGATCGCCGTGGCCACCCCCGCGGCGGCGGCCGAGGCGATGCGGCTGCTGCGCAAGCAGGACGCGGGGCGGGCGGCCCTGCTGCTCGCCTCCGAGGGCACAGCGGACACCGAGCACACCGAGCACACAGAGCACCCCCGGGACCTGCCCGCGCAGGCGCCGGCCGGGGCGCGGTTCGCGGCCGAACTGGTGCGCGGGCCGGTGGAGTTGATGCCCACCGTGCGCCGGCTGCTCGGCGGCATCGTCGTCGTGGCCACCCTGGAGGACGCCGAGGACCTCGTCTACGCACACCCCGGGCTGTCCGCGGTCACCGCCGAGGGCGACCTGCTGGGCGCGCACTTCGCGCAGGGCGGGTCGGCCGGGGCGCCCAGCCTGCTCGAGGTGCAGGCCTCGGTCGACGAGGCGGCCGCCGAGCTGGAGCGGCTGTCCGCACAGTGCGAGGAGCTGGCCGGGGCCCAGCAGTCCGCGGCCGGACGCCGCACGGAATGCGCCGCGCTCGTCGAGGAGCTGGGTCAGCGCCAGCGCGCCGTCGAGCGGGAGCGGTCGGGGCGGGCCAAGGAGCTCGGCCGGCTCGCCGGGCAGGCCCGCGCGGCCGCGGGGGAGGCCGAGCGCAGCGCCACGGCCGCGGCCAAGGCGCAGGACGCCCTCGACCAGGCCCTGCTGGACGCGGAGGAACTGGCCGAACGGCTCGCGGTCACCGAGGAACAGCCCGTGGACGAGGAGCCCGACACCTCCGTCCGGGACCGGCTGGGCGCCGACGGGGCCAACGCGCGCCAGACCGAGATGGAGGCCCGGCTCCAGACCCGTACGCACGAGGAGCGGGTGAAGGGGCTCGCGGGGCGCGCCGACTCGCTCGACCGGGCCGCCCGCGCCGAGCGCGAGGCACGCGCGCGTGCCGAGCGGCAGCGGGCCCGGCTCCGGCACGAGGCCGAGGTCGCCTCGGCCGTCGCGTCCGGCGCCCGCCAGCTGCTGGCGCACGTCGAGGTGTCCATCACCCGGGCCGACGAGGAGCGGGTGCTCGCCGAGCGGGCCAAGGCGGGCCGGGAGCAGGAGCTCGTCGCCGAGCGCAACCGCGGCCGCGCGCTGAAGGACGAGCTCGACAAGCTGACCGACTCGGTGCACCGCGGCGAGGTTCTCGGCGCGGAGAAGCGGATGCGGATCGAGCAGCTGGAGGCCAAGGCCCTGGAGGAGCTCGGTGTCGAACCGGCCGGGCTGGTCGCGGACTACGGCCCCGACCAGCCGGTGCCGCCCTCGCTGCCTGCGGAGGGCGAGGAACTGCCGGAGGACCCGGAGCACCCGCGCAACCGGCCGCGCCCCTTCCACCGTTCGGAGCAGGAGAAGCGCCTGAAGTCCGCCGAGCGCGCCTACCAGCAGCTCGGCAAGGTCAATCCGCTGGCGCTCGAGGAGTTCGCGGCCCTGGAGGAGCGCCACAAGTTCCTCAGCGAGCAGCTCG
>NZ_WWIA01000231.1 GCF_009870065.1 Streptomyces sp. SID5785
GCGGCCGAGCACAGCGCCGCCCAGCGCAGCAGCAGGGCCCGTTCGGGGGCGCGGTCGGCGAGGGCGTGCCGGAAGCGCTCGGCGTGCTCGCGCAGGGCGGCCGGGACCGTGAGCCGCCCGTCGGGCGTGACGGACGCGGCGGACGGGGCGGACGGGGGCGGCCCGGGGGCCGGGTCCCGCATCAGCGCGGCGAGCACCTCGCAGACGTGGGGGAGCGCGGCGTCGCGGCGCGCGGGGACGGCCAGGTGCAGGGTCGTACAGGGGCCGGGGCGGTGCTCGAGGCGGCGGCTCCCGGCCGGCCAGTGCACGAGGTCGCCGGCGCGGGCGTGCAGGACGTACTCGGTGCCGGTGTGCTCGGGGCGCACGCGCACGGTGAGCGCCCCGTCCAGGACCCACGTGAGCCCTGCCGTGTCGGCCTGCGCCGGCTGCTCGTCCGGGGTGTGGTGGCGGTCGCCTGCGGCGAGTTCGGCCGTGACCGGCAGCGGGGGCCGTCCGACCAGCCGCCACAGACCGTCGAGGACGTCACGGACGCGGGACCAGGAGACGGGGTCGTGGGCGAGCGGGTCGGCGGCGGTCAGCAGCCATCCGTCGCCGGACAGCTCGGGAGCGTGCGCGAGACGCCGGACGTAGGCGGAGATGTCGGGGTCGCGCGGGCCGGGCAGCAGCGGGCCGGGGTCGGGCAGCAGGGCGTCCGACGTGGTGAGCCGGGTCGCGCCGGGCCGTGTCGCGGCGGCGGCGAGGAGCGCGTGGACGGCCTCCGGGGCGAGGCCGGGCCCGGGGGCGTCGGTGACCACCGCAGGCCCCCGCGACCAGTGCGTCCGCGCGAAGTCCCGCCAGCCGGGGCCGGTGGCACCGGTGTCGGGTTCGGGGCTGTGCGTCATCGGGTCAAGGGCTCCTCGGTCCCTCGCCCGGGGCGGCGCGACGGGCCTGGCGACCCTCCCAGACCCCTCGGGCCCCGTCAACGCCTTGCGGAGAAGCCGTGAACTTCCGGCGCGGACGTCGCACCGCGTGCTGCGGCCGCATCGCGGACCCGGACCGGCTGTGGAAAGGTGAGGCGCAGATATGCCCGGCCTTTCTCCCCTTGCGGGGCGAAGGCCGTGAACGGGCAATTCCGGTCGATACCGCTCAACCGCTCAGTCCCAGGAGGCCCCGATGTCCTCGAAGCGCCGCCGCAAGAAGAAGGCCCGTCGCAAGCACGCCGCGAACCACGGCAGGCGACCCCAGTCCTGAACGGGGAGCCGTTGCGGCCCCCGCGGGGGCCGCAACGGCCGGACGGATCAGGCCCTCTGCACGGCCCCTTCACCGATCGCCGTCGCCCACTCGGTCACCAGCGCCTCGTACTGGGCGCGGTCCTCGGCCGTCAACTGCCCGCCGGTGCGCGCCCACAGGTCGCGGATCTGATCGTTGACCACGTCGGCGGACCGTGCGGAGTGCGGGGCGGGAGTGGAGGACATGTGAAAGAGAGTAGGCGATCCGTACGACTTTTCGCTCCGGTCCGTCACGTGGCCATCGCCATGTGTGATGTTCGCCATGCCCGGGTGGAGCAACCTCCGGCGCCTCCGCGGACTCAGGTCAGGGCTTGCGGCCCACGCCCGCGTACAGCGGCACCGGCGTCCCGTCCCGCTCCTCGTCGATCCCCAGCTCCGGATGCCAGTCCGGCAGCCAGGTGATGCCCGGCGCGATCAGTTCCGTGCCGGTGAAGAACTCTGCGGTCTCCGTGCGGGTCCGCGGGACGAGCGTGACCCCGCCCGCCGCGTACATCTCCACGGCCTCGCGGGTGCGCTCCGGGTCGTGGTCCGACGCCAGCTGGGACAGCACGAGATGACTGCCCGACGGCAGCGCGTCCACGAGCGTGCGCACGATGTCGTACGCGCCCTGCCCGTCCGGCACGAAGTGCATCAGGGCGATCAGCGACAGGGAGATCGGCCGGTCGAAGTCGAGGATCTCCCGGGCCAGTTTCAGGATCCGCTCCGGATCGCGGGCGTCCGCCTGGAGGTAGCGCGTGACGCCCTCGGGGGTGCCGCGCAGGAGGGCCTCCGCGTGGGCGAGCACGATCGGGTCGTTGTCCACGTAGACGA
>NZ_WWIA01000232.1 GCF_009870065.1 Streptomyces sp. SID5785
TCGAGAGACCGTCCGCGATCAGACGCAGGACCTCCCGCTCGCGCGGCGTCAGCGGGAGGTCCTGCGGCGCGCCCGCGGCCGGCCGGATCCGCGCCGCGTACCGGCCCACCAGACGGCGCGTGACCTCGGGGTCGAGGAGCGCCTGACCGTTCGCCACCGTCCGGATCCCGTGCAGCAGCCGGTCGGGCGGCGCGTCCTTGAGCAGGAACCCGCTCGCGCCCGCGCGCAGCGCCTCGTACACGTACTCGTCCAGGTTGAACGTCGTCACCACGAGCACCTTCACGGGGTGCTCGACGCCGGTCCCGGCCAGCAGCCGGGTCGCCTCGATCCCGTCCAGGACCGGCATGCGCACGTCCATCACGACGACGTCGGGCCGCAGTTCGGCCGCGAGGCGCACCGCGGACCGTCCGTCGCCGCACTGGCCCGCGACCTCCAGATCGGGCTGCGCGTCGACGATCGTCGCCAGTCCGGCGCGGATCATCGCCTGGTCGTCGCAGATCAGGACCCTGATCGGGGCGCTCATGAGCCGTTCCCCGCCGGGATCCGGGCGCGGACCACGAACGCGCCGTCCGGTCCGCGGTCCGCGCTGAACTCGCCGCCGAGGACACCGACCCGCTCCCGCAGACCGGCCAGCCCCCGGCCGCTCCCGCCGGCCGACGCGCTCCCCGTGCCGGAACCGTCGGAGTCCACCCGTACCGTGATCGCGCTCTCGCCGTGCGAGACGCGGACCGAGGTCCGGCCGCCGTGGTCGTAGTTGAGCGCGTTGGTCAGCGCCTCCTGCACCACCCGGTAGGCCACGAGGTCCGAGCTGCCGGTCGCCGTGGCGGGCGTGCCCTCCTCGGTGAACTCGACCGGCTGTCCGGCCCGGCGGGTCTGCTCGACCAGCGTGAGCACCCGTCCGACGGCCGGCGTGCGCGGCTCCGCCGCGCCGTGGTCCGGCTGGAGCAGATCGAGCAGGTGCCGCAGGTCGGTGATGGCCCGGCGGCCGGTGTCGCTCACGGCGGCGAGGGTCGCGTCGAGCCGTTCGGGCGCGGCCGTCAGATACCGCGCGGCCTCGGACTGCACGACCATGGCGGTCACGTGGTGGGTGACCACGTCGTGGAGTTCGCGGGCGATGCGGGTGCGCTCGGCGGTGCGGGCGTCCTCCGCGATCCGGCCCCGGCGCTCGGCCTCCGCGGCGCGCGCCGAGCGCATCCAGGCACCGATGCCCCAGGCGAGGACCAACGCCAGGTAGAAGGTGAC
>NZ_WWIA01000025.1 GCF_009870065.1 Streptomyces sp. SID5785
CGTCCGGCTCGACCCGGCCACCGGGCAGGCGCGCACGGTCGCCACGGTGGAGGGCCCGACGGCGTACCTCGGCACGGACGGCGCGGCGGTGCTGCTCGCCGGGCCGGACGACGGCGGCGCGAGGGTGGCCGGGCCCCGCTCCGGCACCTTCCTGCGGGTGGACACCCGCACGGGCGCCGTGAGCCGGCATCGCGTGGCGGACCTGCCGTCCGGCGTGGTCG
>NZ_WWIA01000233.1 GCF_009870065.1 Streptomyces sp. SID5785
TGGCTGGACCGGCTGCTGCCGAACGTCGACGTCGAGGGCGAGAAGCTGCACCGGGACCTGGACGGGCCCGCGCCCGCCGAGGACGAGCGGGAACTCGAACCCGCACGCGGCTGAACCACCGCACGATGCCCGGGCGCGCACGCCGACGGGTGACGTGCTGAACGGAGTCCGTCAGCTCCTCCTGGACTGCGCCGTGCCGGACCGAGAGTGCTCGGGCCGGCAGGAACGGCGACGGGACAGGGGGAGCTGACGCGTGTCTTCGTGCCCGGCGGCCGATGGTGGTGGTCCGGCGCATGTGACCTGGGCGCAAGCGGCAGCCCCGGTTGAGTACGGGGGCTCAGGCCGCGGCCGGCTCCGCCGCCGCACGATGGGAGCGACCACCCCGGACGTCCCGCCGCCGCGCGGGCCGTGGAGTACGGAGACCTCATGCTCAGCCGCCTCGCCGACATCCTGGTGCCCGCCGCCGGACGCCTGACCGTGAGCGCCGACGACGGCGCCGCGTTCGCCCCGGGCAGCATCTTCGTCGCCAACCACACCTCGACCGCGGACCCCGCGGTCGTCCTCGCCGCGCTGCACCGGCTCGGCGTCGAGCCCGTCGTCATGGCCGCGGCGGGGCTGTGGCGGGTGCCGGTGCTCGGCCGTGCCCTGGACCGGGAGGGGCACATACCGGTGCACCGGGGTGATGCCCGGGCGGGGCGCTCGCTCGATCTCGCGGCGGCGGCGCTGGGGCGCGGCCGGTCCGTGCTCATCTACGCCGAGGGGGGTCTGCCGGGGCGGCGGGACGCCCGGGAGGCGGAGCCCGGGGTGTTCCGCAGCGGGGTGGCGCGGCTCGCCGAGCGGACGGCGGCGCCCGTCGTGCCGGTGGGGCAGGCCGGGGCTCGACGCATTGCCTCCGGCGGGGTCGTGAAGCAGGTCGCGGGGGTGGTGAGTGCGCCGGTGCGGCGGCCTTGTCTGCATGTGCATGCGGGGCGGCCGCTGGTGCTCGCCGGGGACCGCGGGGTGCGGACGCGGCGGGTTCGGGAGGGGGTTGTCGTGGCGTGGCGGGTGGCTGTCGGGTGTGTCTCGGGGGTGGGGTGACGGCCCCTTGGGCGGGTGCGGCGGCGTCGTGGG
>NZ_WWIA01000234.1 GCF_009870065.1 Streptomyces sp. SID5785
CGAGCTCGTGGCCCGCGGCCACCGGGTCACGTACGCCAACGACCCGTTCGTCGCCGAGCAGATCACGTCCGCCGGTGCGGAGCTGGTCCCGTACTCCTCGGCCCTGCCGGTCGCGGACAACAACTGGCCCGAGGACCCCATCGAGGCCGCGGGCCTCTTCCTCGACGACGCGATGCGGGCCCTCCCCCGCCTGCACGAGGTCTACGACGAGGACCCGGCCGACCTGTACCTCTACGACATCGGCGCGTACGCGGGCAGGGCGCTCGCGGAGGCGCAGGGCCGCCCGCTCGTCCAGCTGTCCCCGACCTTCGTCGGCTGGGACGGGTACGAGGAGGAAGTCGCCGTCCATCTGCGGGCGTTGCCCGGCGCGGACGCCTACCGCGAGCGCTTCGCGCGCTGGCTGGGCACCTGCGGGGCCACGACCACGGACGTGGACGCCTTCTCCGGTCCGCCCGGTCGGGCACTGGCCCTCATCCCCCGCGCGATGCAGCCGCACGCCGACCGGGTGGACAGCGACACCGTCACCTTC
>NZ_WWIA01000235.1 GCF_009870065.1 Streptomyces sp. SID5785
GTCTTGCCGACGCCGGTCGGGCCGAGGAAGAGGAAGGAGCCGACCGGGCGGTTCGGGTCGCCCATGCCCGCGCGGTTGCGGCGGACGGCCTCCGAGACGGCCGTGACCGCCTCGTCCTGGCCCACGATCCGGTCGTGCATCTCGTCCTCGAGCCGGAGCAGCTTCTCCTTCTCCGACGCGGTGAGCTGCGAGACCGGGATGCCGGTGCGCCGCGACACGATGTCGGCGATGTCGGACGCCGTGACGGAGACGACGCCCTCGCGGCGCTCCTCGATCCCGGCGAGCTCGCCCTCGACCTCGGCGATCTCCCGTTTGAGCGCGGAGGCCCGGTCGTAGTCCTCGGCGGCGATCGCCTGGTCCTTCTCCCGGGACAGTCGGGCGATCCGGTCCTCGCGGCCCACGATCTCGGTCGACCGGCTCGCGCTGCGCAGCCTGACCCGGGCGCCCGCCTGGTCCATGAGGTCGATGGCCTTGTCGGGCAGGAAGCGGTCGCTGATGTAGCGGTCGGAGAGCTCGGCCGCGGCGGCCAGCGCCCCGTCGGCGAACCGGACCCGGTGATGCGCCTCGTACGCGTCCCGCAGCCCCTCCAGGATCTGGACGGTCTCCTCGACGGAGGGCTCGGGGATCAGCACGGGCTGGAAGCGGCGTTCGAGGGCGGCGTCCTTCTCGATGTGCTTGCGGTACTCGTCGATCGTGGTCGCGCCGACGACGTGCAGCTCTCCGCGGGCGAGGGCGGGCTTGAGCATGTTGCCCGCGTCCATGGCGCCCTCCCCCGCGGCGCCCGCGCCGACCACGGTGTGAAGTTCGTCGATGAACAGGATGATGTCGCCGCCCGCGTTCTGGACGTCCTCGATGACCTTCTTCAGCCGCTCCTCGAACTGGCCGCGGTACTGCGCGCCGGCGACCATGCCGGACAGGTCGAGCGAGACGACGCGCTTGCCCTTCAGGGTCTCGGGGACCTCACCTGCGACGATGCGCTGCGCGAGGCCCTCGACGATGGCTGTCTTGCCGACGCCGGGCTCGCCGATCAGCACCGGGTTGTTCTTCGAGCGGCGGGAGAGGATCTCGACCGTCTGCTCGATCTCCTCGGCGCGTCCGACGACGGGGTCGAGGCGGCCCGCCTTGGCCTCCTCGGTGAGGTCGCGCCCGTACTCGTCGAGGGTCGAGGCAGGCTGCCCGGACCCGGCGGCCGCCTGGCCGTCGCCGCGGGAGGGCTGCTGCTCGGTGAGGCCCGCGAGGCTCTTGGGGTTGAGGCCGTCGGCCCGCATCATCCTGGCCGCACCCGTGTCGGGGTCGCCGAGCAGGGCCGCGAGGATGTGCTCGGGTCCGATGTAGGAGACCCCGGCCTGCTGGGAGCGGGCGTAGGCGTCGGCGAGCGTGCGCTTGGCCGCCGGGGTGAGCCCGGGGTCGGCGGACGGCTCGCCGGACTCCCCCGGCAGCACCTTGTCCAGCTCGGCGGCGAGCGCGTCGGGGTCGACGCCGGCCTGCGCGAGCAGCCGCCGGGACGGGTCGACCTTGGTCGCGGCCCACAGGAGGTGCTCGGTGTCCAGGTCGGAGCTGCCGTC
>NZ_WWIA01000236.1 GCF_009870065.1 Streptomyces sp. SID5785
GCCCGCTGGCTGGACGCCCCACGCCCCGCGGCCGAGGCCGGCATCTGGCGCTTCCGGCACGACCCGCCCGCCCCCGACACCGCGCGCATGCGGCCCGTCACCGTCCTCGGCATGGTGATCCCGCTGGCCATCGGTCTCGTCCTGTGGTCGGCCTGGCGCAAGGACGTCTTCCCCTACAAGGTCAGCCTCCTGCACCTGCTCACCCCGAACGGCTGGTGGTGGTACGGGTACACGACCAGCCCCAAGGTGTGGCAGGGCTGGGCCGCACGGGACGTCTACGACGGGCTGTTCCTCGTCGGACTCGTCTGCGCGATCGGCTTCCTCGGCTCCTGGGGCAAGATCACCCGCTACTACCTCGGCCGCTTCACCCCGCCGGTGCGCGCCGCGCTCGCCGCCCTCATGGCCTTCGCGGCCGAGGCCCTCGTCTGGCCCGACGCCTTCGGCCTGGACTGGAACCCGCTGCCCGTCGTCGACACCGTGCTCGGCCTCGTCGCCCTCGTCACCGGCGGCTACACGGCCTTCAGCTCGCCGCTCCTCGTCTACACCCTCTACGCGCTCATCACGGCCGTCGTCCTGTGGCCCTTCGCCCGCATCGGCGAGTGGCGCGCGCTCTGGCTCCGCCACCGCTCCCGCGGCGCGGCGGCCCCCGCGACCGCGGGGCCCGTCACCCCCCGCTCCCAGTGGCCGCAACTGCGCGAGGCCGGGGAGCACGCGGCCGCCGACCGGCTCGCCGCCGAGGTCGCCGACGGCCGGATGAACGAGGTCGACGTCGCGCGCGTGCGCCGCTCCTGGGCGGCCACCGCCCACGACGCCGGCCGCCGCGCGGCCCTCGTGCGCACCCTGCTCGGACAGGGCGGCCGCGCGGCCGCCCACCCCTCCGGAGAGCGGGACCTGCCCGGCCGCACCGCCACCCACGACCTGCTCCTCGGCCAGGTGCGCATCGGCCGGTACGCCGACGGCGAGCGCACCCCGCGGACCTTCCACGGCGCCGGCGCCGCCCTCGAACCCGCGCTGCTCGGCACCTCGCTGCTCGCCGTCGGCCCGTCCGGCTCCGGCAAGAGCCGCCGCCTGGTCGCACCGGTCGCCGAATCGCTCACCCTCCAGGCGCTCGCCGGCGGCTGCTCCGTCGTCGCGGTCGGCGCGTCGAGCGCGCCGCTCGGCCCCGCCGAGGCCTACGACGTCGTGATCCGGCTCGGCGACCCCGCCTCCCCCTACGACCTCGACCTGTACGCCGGAACCACCGACGCGGACGAGGCCGCCGCGCTGCTCGCCGAGGGCCTCGTCGGCGACGTCGAGGGCGTGGAGACCGCACGGGCCGCGACCGTGCTGGCCCAGCTCATCGGCCCCTACCGCGCCGCCCACGGCCGCTTCCCGACCGTGCCCGTCCTGCGCGAACTGCTCGAGGCCCGCCCGGAGGCCCTCCAGGACCTGCTCGGCCTGCTGCCCGAGGGCACCGCCTCCGCGATGCGCCGCGAGCTCGACTCCCGGATCCGCCAGATCGGCACGGCGAGCGACCTCGGCCCGGTGCTCGCCGACCGGCTCGCCGCGCTCGACCGGCCCGTCTTCGCCGACTTCTTCGGCGGCTCCGGCGACGACGGCCGCCCCTTCGCGCTGCGGGCCGTCGCCCAGCATCCGGTGCGGGTGCGGATCAGCCTGCCCGACGGCGCGCACGAGGAAGCGGCCCGGCTGCTCAACCGGCTGCTCCTGGCCCAGTTCCAGAGCGTCACCCGGGACCGCCCCGAGGACGGGCACTTCGCCTGCCTGCTGCTCGACGACGCCGCCGGCGCCCTCAGCCCGGGGACCGTGCGCGGCCTCCAGGGGCTGCGCCGCCACCGCGCCGGCGTGCTGCTCGCCCTGCGCACCCTCGCCGAGGTACCCGAGCCGCTGCACGGACCGCTGCTCTCGGTGGTCGGCTGCCGGATGGCCTTCGCGGGCATCTCCACCTGGGACGGCCGGGCCTTCGCCCAGGCCTGGGGCACCGAACGGGTCGAGACCAGGGAGGTCGCCCACCACACCGTCTTCGCCGACCAGCCCATGACCCGCGCCTACCACCGGCTGCGCAAGCTGGTCACGGGCAAGGCGGTCACGACCGAGGCGGTCACCGTCCGCGAGGTCGAGCGCGAGCGCTGGTCCGCGTCCCAGCTCGCCCAGGAGGTCCCGCCCGGCCACGCCGTCCTCTCGGTCAGCACCGTGCGCGGCGAGCACGCGCCCCCGCTCCTCGTCGACCTGCGGCCCTGAGAGGAAGGCGGCGCGGGCCGCGCGGGCGCCGGGCCCCGGCACGGGCAGTACGTACGGTGAGGCAGAATCGGCAAGGGACGTTCATACGGTGCGGCCAAAAGCTTCACAGGAACGCCCCGTCCGAGCCACCGCACAGACCCCCACACCTGAAGGCCCCATGCCGCCCACGCTCGCCTCGCTCGTCCACCACTCGGCGCTCAAGCTCACCGTGCGGGCGGGCGAGGAACGCCTGGACACGCCCGTCCGCTGGGCCCACGTGAGCGAACTCGCCGACCCCGTGCCCTACATGGAGGGCGGCGAACTGCTCCTGATCACCGCCCTCAAGCTGGACGCCGAGGACCCCGAGGCGATGCGGCGGTACGTCAAGCGCCTGCTCGGCGCGGGCGTCGTCGGCCTCGGGTTCGCCGTCGGCGTCAACTACGAGGACGTCCCCGGGGCCCTCGTCGACGCCGCCCGGAGCGAGGGCCTGCCGCTGCTCGCGGTGCCCCCGCGCACGCCGTTCATCGCCATCAGCAAGGCGGTCTCCGCGGCCATCGCGGCCGACCAGTACCGGGCGGTGACCTCCGGCTTCGCCGCGCAGCGCGAGCTCACCAAGCAGGCCCTGAACGAGGGCCCCGACGGGCTCCTCGCCGTCCTCGCCGCCCAGGTCGACGGCTGGGCCGCCCTCTACGACGCGTCCGGCGCCGTGGTCGCCGCCGCTCCCGAGTGGGCCGGCCGCCGCGCCGCCCGGCTCACCCCCGACGTCGAGCGGCTGCGCGAGCGGCCCGCACCCGCCAGCGCGGTGGTCGCCTCCGGCACCGAGGACCGCATCGAGCTGCACTCCATCGGTGCGGGCCGCGGGCCGCGCGCCGCGCTCGCCGTCGGCACCGCCGCCACCCTCGGCACCGCCGAGCGCTACGCCCTGCACTCCGCGATCGCCCTGCTCACCCTCACCACCGAACGCTCCCGCGCCCTGCACGCCGCCGAGCAGCGCATCGGCTCCGCCGTCCTGCGGATGCTCCTCGCGGGCGAGCCGGACCATGCGCGGGCCGTCGCCGGGGACCTGTACGGGGCGCTGCTCGACGCACCGTTCCGTATGGTCCTCGCCGAGACCGGGGCGCCGCCGCCCAGCGGGGTCGCCGCGGCCGGCGACACCCCGGCCGGCGCCGCCGCCCTGCTCGCCGAGGCGGTCACCGGCGCGGGTGAGGACCCGCTGGGCGCGCTCGCCGACATCGTGGAGTCCGCCGCGGCCCGCTCCGGCGAGGCGGTGCTCGTCGTGCCCGACGGCCGGCGGCTCGTCCTGCTCGCCGTCGACGGCGGCGCGGCCGTCGAGGCGTGCGTGCGGTACGCCGAGGTGCTCGAGGGGATGCGGGCCGACGGGGCGACGGGGGAGGAGCCCGTCATCGGCTTCTCCGCGCCGTCCGGGCCGATCGCCGCGTCCGGCGCCTTCAAGCAGGCCGAACAGGCGCTGTCCGTCGCCCGCCGGCGCGGCCGGATCCTCGTCGAGCACGAGGACGTCGTCGCCGGGTCCGTCCTGCCGCTGCTCGCGGACGACGCGGTGCGGGCGTTCGCCGACGGCCTGCTGCGGGCGCTGCGCGACCACGACGCGACGGGCCGCGGGGATCTGGTCGCCTCGCTGCGGGCGTGGCTGTCGCGGCACGGCCAGTGGGACGCGGCCGCCGCGGACCTGGGCGTCCACCGGCACACCCTGCGCTACCGGATGCGGCGCGTGGAGGAGATCCTCGGTCGCTCCCTGGACGACCCGGACGTCCGGATGGAGCTCTGGCTGGCCCTGAAGGCGACCGGCGCCTGACCCGGCGCCTGACCCGGCGCCTGACCCGGCGCCCGCCTCGGCGCCTCACCCGGCCACGCACGCACACGCCCGACCCACCGAGCGGGTCGCCGCGTTCGCCATTCCGTCGAACCGACCCCCGTCGCACACTCCATCCCGGCCAACAAGATCCCGCCCGGCGGAGCCCTACCGTGGTCGCACGACGCTCACCCCCACCACCACGGAGAGGCCGGTACACGACCCATGACCGCCACCCACGCCTTCTGGCTCGCCGGCCGCCAGGCCACCGGCACCGAGACGCTCGACGTCCACAACCCCTACGACAACCGCCTCGTCGGCACCGTGGCCGTCGCGACCGAGGCCCAGGTCGAGGAGGCCGTCGCCGCCGCGCACGCCGTCCGCGACACGTTCGCCGCGACCCCGGCCCACGTGCGCGCCAAGGCGCTGAACCACGTCGCCGACCGCCTCGCCGAGCGCACCGAGGAGATCGCCCGGCTGATCTCCGCCGAGAACGGCAAGCCGATCAAGTGGGCGCGCGGCGAGGTGGGCCGTGCCGTCTCCGTGTTCCGTTTCGCCGCCGAGGAGGCCCGCCGCTGGAACAGCGGCGACGCCCAGCGCCTCGACACCGACGCGGGCGGCCAGGGCCGGCTCGCGCTCACCCGCCGCATCCCCAAGGGCGTCGTCCTCGGTATCGCGCCGTTCAACTTCCCGCTGAACCTGAGCGCCCACAAGGTGGCCCCGGCCATCGCGGTCGGCGCCCCGATCATCCTGAAGCCGGCGCCCGCCACGCCGCTGTCCTCCCTCGTCCTCGGCGAGCTGCTCGCCGAGACGGACCTGCCGGCCGGTTCGTGGTCGGTCCTGACCGTCCCGAACGACCGCATGCCCGCCCTCGTCCAGGACGAGCGCCTCCCCGTCATCTCCTTCACCGGCTCGGGCCCGGTCGGTTACGCGATCATGGACAGCGTGCCGCGCAAGCACTGCACGCTGGAGCTCGGCGGCAACGGCGCGGCGGTCGTCCTCGGCGACTGGGACTCCGAGGAGGACCTGGACCGGGCCGCGAACCGCATCGCCACCTTCTCCAACTACCAGGGCGGCCAGTCCTGCATCTCCGTGCAGCGGGTCATCGCGGACGCCGCCGTGTACGACCGGCTGCTGCCGAAGATCGTCGCGGCGGTCGAGGCCCAGGTCACCGGCGACCCGGCCGACGACGCCACGGACGTGGGCCCCCTCGTCAGCGAGGCCGCCGCCGAGCGCGTCGAGTCCTGGGTCACCGAGGCCGTCGACGCCGGAGCCACGCTCCTCGCGGGCGGCAAGCGCGACGGCGCCTCGTACGCCCCGACCGTCCTCGCCGACGTCCCCGGCGACGTGACGATCGCCGTGGAGGAGGTCTTCGGCCCGGTCCTCACGGTCAAGAAGGTCGACGGCGAGGCCGAGGCCTTCGCCGAGGTCAACTCCTCGAAGTACGGCCTCCAGGCGGGTGTGTTCACCCATGACCTGCAGACCGCGTTCCGCGCGCACCGGGCGCTCGAGGTCGGCGGCGTCGTCATCGGCGACGCCCCCTCCTACCGCGCCGATCAGATGCCCTACGGCGGCGCCAAGCAGTCCGGCGTCGGCCGCGAGGGCGTCCGCTACGCGATGGACGACTACACCTACGAGCGCGTCCTGGTCCTGACGGACCTCGCCCTCTGATTCCCGCCCCGTGACCCCGGCGCTCCGGTACGGCGCGCCGGCACCACCCGACGGCCCGGGCCCACTGTGCGGGGGCCCGGGCCGTCGTGGCTTCCCGTGGCGGATGCGCGAGCGCTGGCCGCCGCGGCCGTTCTCCGGTACGACGGACGGGTAGCACCGGCCGGTCGTCCGCGGCGGGCCGGTGACCCGACGCGCGGCGAGGTGGGCCCCATGTCCGTACCGTCCCCCGAGTCCGGCCCACCGCGGGCGAAGGTCTCCGAGCGTGAGGCGAGGCAGGTCGCCGAGGCCGCCCGGGAGCAGGACTGGCGCAAGCCCAGCTTCGCCAAGGAGCTCTTCCTCGGGCGCTTCCGCCTGGACCTGATCCACCCGCATCCGGTACCGGCCGAGGACGACGCGCGGCGCGGCGAGGAGTTCCTCGCCCGGCTGCGCGCGTTCTGCGAGACCGAGGTGGACCCCGCCCGCATCGAGCGGGAGGCCCGTGTCCCCGACGCGACGGTCGAGGGGCTGAAGCGGCTCGGCGCGCTCGGCATGAAGATCGACCCCCGGTACGGCGGCCTCGGCCTCACCCAGGTCCACTACAACAAGGCGCTGGCCCTCGTCGGCTCCGTCTCCCCGGCGATCGGCGCCCTGCTCTCCGCACACCAGTCGATCGGCGTGCCGCAGCCCGTCAAGATCTTCGGCACCCAGGAGCAGAAGGACCGCTTCCTGCCGCGCTGCGCCCGCACCGACATCAGCGCCTTCCTGCTCACCGAGCCGGACGTGGGCTCCGACCCGGCACGCCTCGCCACCACCGCCGTCCCCGACGGTGACGCGTACGTCCTCGACGGAGTGAAGCTGTGGACCACGAACGGGGTCGTCGCCGACCTCCTCGTCGTCATGGCCCGCGTCCCCGCGTCCGAGGGGCACCCGGGCGGCATCACCGCGTTCGTCGTCGAGGCGGACTCCGCGGGCATCACCGTCGAGCACCGCAACGCCTTCATGGGCCTGCGCGGCATCGAGAACGGCGTCACCCGCTTCCACCGGGTCCGGGTGCCCGCCGACCGGCGCATCGGCCCCGAGGGCGCCGGCCTCAAGATCGCCCTCACGACACTCAACACCGGCCGCCTCTCCCTGCCCGCGATGTGCGTCGGCGCGGGCAAGTGGTGTCTGAAGATCGCCCGTGAGTGGTCGGCGGTCCGCGAGCAGTGGGGCAGGCCCGTCGCGCTCCACGAGGCGGTCGGCGCGAAGATCAGCTACATCGCCGCCACGACGTTCGCGCTCGAGGCGCTCGTCGACCTGTCCTCCCAGATGGCCGACGAGGACCGCAACGACATCCGCATCGAGGCCGCCCTCGCCAAGCTCTACGGCTCCGAGGCCGCCTGGCGGATCGCCGACGAGCTCGTCCAGATCCGCGGCGGTCGCGGCTACGAGACCGCGGAGTCCCTCGCCGCCCGCGGCGAGCGCGCCGTCCCCGCCGAACAGCTCCTGCGCGACCTGCGCATCAACCGCATCTTCGAGGGCTCCACCGAGATCATGCACCTGCTGATCGCCCGGGAGGCCGTCGACGCCCACCTCTCCGTCGCCGGTGACCTCATCGACCCCGACACCACGCTCGCCGACAAGGCGAGGGCGGGTGTCCGGGCCGGTGGCTTCTACGCCCGCTGGCTGCCGGGGCTCGTCGCGGGACCCGGGCAACTCCCCACCGCCTACGGGGAGTTCGGTGAGCTCGCCACGCATCTGCGGTACGTCGAGCGCTCCGCCCGCAAGCTCGCCCGGTCCACCTTCTACGCCATGTCCCGCTGGCAGGGCCGCATGGAGACGAAGCAGGGCTTCCTCGGCCGCGTCGTCGACATCGGCGCCGAACTGTTCGCCATGAGCGCCGCCTGCGTCCGCGCCGAGCACCTGCGCGCCACCGGCCCGCACGGCCGCGCGGCGTACCAGCTCGCCGACACCTTCTGCCGCCAGTCCCGGCTCCGCGTCGAGGAACTGTTCACCCGCCTGTGGTCCCACACCGACGACCTGGACCGCAAGGTCGTCCGGGCCACCCTCGACGGCGCGTACACCTGGCTGGAGGAGGGCGTCCTCGACCCGAGCGGCGACGGCCCCTGGATCGCCGACGCGACCCCCGGGCCGAGCGAGCGGGAGAACGTGCACCGGCGGATCCGCTGACAAGACGGGGCGCCCCTGTCGGAGTCGCGGCCCGCGCACGCAAGAATGGGGGGATGACCGAAAGCCCCGCCAGCCCCTCACCCCTCGCGGACCCCCATCTGGTCTTCGACCCCGCCCCCGCCGACGGCCCCCGGGACATCGTCGTCCTGGGCTCGACGGGGTCGATCGGCACGCAGGCGATCGACCTCGTGCTGCGCAACCCGGACCGGTTCCGCGTCACCGCGCTCAGCGCCGCGGGCGGCCGCGTCGCGCTGCTCGCCGAGCAGGCCCGCCGACTGCGCGTGCGCACGGTCGCCGTGGCCCGCGAGGACGTCGTGCCCGCGCTGCGCGAGGCGCTGGCCGCGCAGTACGGGCCGGGGGAGCAGCTGCCCGAGATCCTGGCCGGGCCGGACGCCGCGACACAGATCGCCGGCCGCGGCGACTGCCACACCGTCCTCAACGGCATCACCGGCTCGATCGGCCTCGCCCCGACGCTCGCCGCGCTGGAGGCGGGCCGCACGCTCGCCCTCGCCAACAAGGAGTCGCTGATCGTCGGCGGCCCGCTCGTCAAGCGGATCGCGCGGCCCGGCCAGATCATCCCGGTCGACTCCGAGCACGCCGCCCTCTTCCAGGCGCTCGCCGCGGGCACCCGCGCCGACGTCCGCAAGCTGGTCGTCACCGCCTCCGGCGGCCCCTTCCGCGGCCGCACCAAGGCGGACCTCGCGCAGGTGACCGTCGAGCAGGCCCTGGCCCACCCCACCTGGGCGATGGGCCCGGTCATCACCGTCAACTCGGCGACCCTGGTCAACAAGGGCCTGGAGGTCATCGAGGCGCACCTTCTGTACGACATCCCCTTCGACCGCATCGAGGTCGTCGTGCACCCGCAGTCCTTCGTGCACTCGATGGTCGAGTACGTGGACGGCTCGTCGCTCCTCCAGGCGACCCCGCCCGACATGCGCGGCCCGATCGCGATCGGCCTCGGCTGGCCCGAGCGGATCCCCGACGCGGCCCCCGCCTTCGACTGGACCAAGGCGTCGACCTGGGAGTTCTTCCCGCTCGACACCGAGGCGTTCCCCTCCGTGGGGCTCGCCCGGCACGTGGGGGAGCTCGCGGGCACGGCCCCGGCGGTGTTCAATGCCGCCAACGAGGAGTGCGTCGACGCGTTCCTGTCCGGCTCGCTCGCGTTCAACGGCATCATGGAGACCGTGACGAAGGTCGTAGAGGAGCACGGCACCCCCGGAACGGGAACTTCCCTGACCGTCGCGGACGTCCTCGAAGCGGAGACCTGGGCCCGTGCCCGGGCCCGTGAACTCACGACGACGGACAAGGCAGCCGCGGAGGCCCGTGCATGACGACCTTGATGATGATCCTCGGCATAGTCGTCTTCGTGGTGGGCCTGCTCATCTCCATCGCGTGGCACGAGCTGGGCCACCTGTCGACGGCCAAGATGTTCGGCATCCGGGTGCCGCAGTACATGGTCGGCTTCGGGCCCACCCTCTTCTCGCGCCGCAAGGGCGACACCGAGTACGGCGTCAAGGCCATCCCGCTCGGCGGCTACATCCGGATGATCGGCATGTTCCCGCCCGGCGCCGACGGCAGGATCGAGTCGCGCTCGACCTCGCCGTTCCGGTCGATGGTCGAGGACGCCCGCGCGGCCGCCTTCGAGGAGCTACAGCCCGGCGACGAGTCGCGCCTCTTCTACACGCGCAAGCCGTGGAAGCGCGTGATCGTCATGTTCGCCGGACCGTTCATGAACCTCGTCCTGGCCGTCGCCCTGTTCTTCGTCGTCCTGATGGGCTTCGGCATCGTCCAGCAGACCAATGTGGTGTCGTCCGTCTCGCCCTGTGTCATCAAGGCCAGCCAGGAGCGGGACACCTGCAAGGCCTCCGACCCGCAGTCCCCGGCGAAGGCGGCCGGACTGCAGCCGAAGGACAAGATCGTCTCCTTCGACGGCGTCCGCACGGACGAGTGGAACACGCTGTCCGACAAGATCCGTGACAGCGCCGGGCGGACCGTCCCGATCGTCGTCGAGCGCGACGGACAGCAGAAGACGCTGACCGCGAAGATCGCCACCAACCAGGTGGCGAAGAAGGACTCCAGCGGCCAGGTCGTCGACGGGTACGTGAACGCGGGCTTCCTCGGCTTCAGCGCGGCCACCGGCGTCGTCCACCAGGACTTCGGCGACTCCGTGGGCTGGATGACCGACCGGGTCGGCGACGCCGTCGACTCCATCGTCGCGCTGCCCGCGAAGATCCCCGCCCTGTGGGACGCGGCGTTCGGCGACGGCCCCCGCGAGCAGGACTCCCCGATGGGCGTCGTCGGCGCGGCCCGGGTCGGCGGCGAGATCTTCACCATGGACATCCCGGCGACCCAGCAGCTCGCCATGGCGCTGATGCTCGTCGCGGGCTTCAACCTCTCGCTGTTCCTCTTCAACATGCTGCCGCTGCTCCCGCTCGACGGCGGGCACATCGCGGGAGCGCTGTGGGAGGCACTGCGGCGGAACCTGGCACGCGTCTTCCGGCGCCCCGATCCGGGTCCGTTCGACGTGGCGAAGCTCATGCCCGTCGCGTACGTGGTGGCCGGAGTCTTCGTCTGCTTCACGATCCTGGTGCTGATCGCCGACGTCGTTAACCCGGTGAAAATCTCCTGACCGGACGCTGTTCAGGACGGCCGGGCACCCTGGGTGCCCGGCCGTCCCTCTTTGGGGGAGTCGAGGGGGCGCGATGTGCCCGGCCGCGCGCCGGTGACGTAATCTCGGAAACCTGGGACTCGATCCACACCTTGGGGTTGCACAGCAGATGACTGCGATTTCACTCGGCATGCCGGACGTACCGACCAAGCTCGCCGAGCGGCGCAAGAGCCGGCAGATCCAGGTCGGCACGGTCGCCGTCGGCGGCGACGCCCCGGTCTCCGTCCAGTCGATGACCACGACGCGCACGTCCGACATCGGCGCGACGCTCCAGCAGATCGCCGAGCTCACCGCCTCCGGCTGCCAGATCGTCCGCGTGGCCTGCCCCACGCAGGACGACGCCGACGCGCTGCCCGTCATCGCCAGGAAGTCGCAGATCCCGGTGATCGCGGACATCCACTTCCAGCCGAAGTACGTCTTCGCGGCCATCGAGGCCGGCTGCGCCGCGGTCCGGGTCAACCCGGGCAACATCAAGCAGTTCGACGACAAGGTCAAGGAGATCGCCCAGGCGGCGAAGGACCACGGCACCCCGATCCGGATCGGGGTCAACGCGGGTTCGCTGGACCGCCGGCTGCTCCAGAAGTACGGCAAGGCCACCCCCGAGGCGCTCGTCGAGTCCGCGCTGTGGGAGGCGTCCCTCTTCGAGGAGCACGGGTTCCGGGACATCAAGATCTCGGTGAAGCACAACGACCCGGTGGTCATGGTCAACGCCTACCGGCTGCTCGCCGAGAAGTGCGACTACCCCCTGCACCTGGGCGTGACCGAGGCCGGTCCGGCCTTCCAGGGCACGATCAAGTCCGCCGTCGCGTTCGGTGCGCTGCTCTCCGAGGGCATCGGCGACACGATCCGCGTCTCCCTGTCGGCCCCGCCGGTCGAGGAGATCAAGGTGGGCAACCAGATCCTGGAGTCGCTCAACCTGAAGCCCCGCCGCCTGGAGATCGTGTCCTGCCCGTCCTGCGGCCGCGCCCAGGTCGACGTGTACAAGCTCGCCGAGGAGGTCACGGCCGGGCTCGACGGCATGGAGGTCCCGCTCCGCGTCGCGGTGATGGGCTGCGTCGTGAACGGCCCGGGCGAGGCCCGCGAGGCCGACCTCGGCGTCGCCTCCGGCAACGGCAAGGGCCAGATCTTCGTCAAGGGCGAGGTCATCAAGACCGTCCCCGAGTCGAAGATCGTCGAGACGCTGATCGAGGAGGCGATGAAGATCGCCGAGCAGATGGAGAAGGACGGCGTCGCCTCCGGCGAGCCTTCGGTGGCCGTGGCGGGCTGATCCCGCAGATCCTTCCCGGGCGCCGCTCGTCCGCCGTGTCCGGCGGGAGCGGCGTCTGCAGGTGCGCGGTGAGCACGACGAGCCCGCACCCCCCCGCGGTCCGCAGACCCGGAGGCGGGGCGGCGCGCAGCACCGGCAGGTACAGTGCGGAGATCAGCAGCCCCGCCACGAAGGCCCCGCACGTGTTGACTCAGACCACTACCCGGGTCCTCGAACCGAGTGACCTCGACGCAGCGCTCGCCGTACTCGACCGCGAGCCCGTCGCCAATGCCTTCGTGACGGCCCGCGTCCGCATCGCGGGCCTCGACCCGTGGCGGCTCGGCGGCGAGATGTGGGGCTGGTACGAGGACGGCATGCTGCAGTCCCTGTGCTACGCGGGCGCCAACCTGGTCCCGATCTGCGCCACCGACCGCGCGGTGCGCGGCTTCGCGGACCGCGCCCGCCGGGCCGGCCGCCGCTGTTCCTCGATCGTGGGCCCGGCCGGGCCCACCGCCCGGCTGTGGAGCCTCCTGGAGCCCAGCTGGGGCCCGCCCCGCGAAGTCCGGGCGCATCAGCCCCTCATGGTCGCGGACCGGATGCCGGAGGCCGTCGTCCCGGACCCGTACGTGCGCCGGATCCGCAAGGACGAGATGGACACGATCATGCCGGCGTGCGTGGCGATGTTCACCGAGGAGGTCGGCGTCTCCCCGCTGGCCGGGGACGGCGGGCTGCTCTACCAGGCCCGGGTCGCCGAGCTGGTCGGTTCGGGCCGCTCCTTCGCCCGGCTCGACGAGCACGGCAAGGTCGCCTTCAAGGCCGAGATCGGTGCCGCGACCGACCGGGCCTGCCAGATCCAGGGCGTCTGGGTCGCCCCCGAGTACCGCGGCCGCGGCCTCGCCGCCCCCGGCATGGCGGCCGTCCTGCGGTACGCCCTCGCCGATGTGGCGCCCGTCGTCAGCCTCTACGTGAACGACTTCAACACCCCGGCCCGCGCCGCCTACCGCCGGGTGGGGTTCGAAGAGGTCGGCGCGTTCATGAGCGTCCTGTTCTAGGGCGTGCCTCGACACACGCCCCAGAACTCTTCGTCCTCCACACCCACGCCGCCCGCCGGGCCCCGTACCTCCTTCCCGTCACCCCGGGTACGCTCCGCTCATGCCGCTCCCGAACCCCGTCTCCATCGGCCCCCTCGACCTGGGCAGCCGCGTCGACGAGGCCCTCGCCGTCCAGGCCCACGCCTTCGGGCTCAGTGACGACGAGATCGCCGTACGCCGGCAGATCGTGCAGCGGCACATGACGTACCCGGGGGCGCGCGCCCTCGGCGCCACGACCGAGACCGGCCGGCTCGTCGGCTTCGTCTACGGCATGCCGAACGACCGCATGCACTGGTGGTCCTCGGTCGTCGAGCCGTACCTGCGCGCCCGCGGCACCGAGCACTGGCTCGACGACGCGTTCGTCATCACCGAGCTGCACGTCCACCCCGGCTTCCAGAACCGCGGCATCGGCCGGGCCCTGATCACCCTCATCACCGACGACGCGATCCAGCCCCGCTCGATCCTCTCCGCGATCGACCACGAGAGCCCGGCCCGCGGCCTCTACCGCTCCCTGGGCTACGAGGATCTGGCCCGCCAGGTGCTGTTCCCGAGCGCCCCGAAGCCGTACGCCGTCATGGGCGCCCCGCTCCCGCTGCGCCGCCCCGCATAACCGATTTCCGGCGGCGGCCGGGCCCCGGCTAACCTCCAGGGACCACCCTTCCCCAAGCTCTCCGCTTCGCAACGAGCAGGGGGGACCCCCAGAGCAGGAGTCAGAATCATGGCCAAGGTCCAGGTCCAGCGCATGTCACGCTTGATGGTGAAGACACTGCGCGACGACCCGGCGGACGCCGAGGTGCTCAGCCACAAGCTCCTCGTGCGCGCCGGTTTCGTGCGCCGCACCGCCGCGGGCATCTGGTCCTGGCTCCCGCTCGGCAAGAAGGTCCTCGCCAACGTGGAGCGCGTGGTCCGCGAGGAGATGGACGCCATCGGCGCCCAGGAGGTCACCCTCCCCGCCCTGCTGCCCCGCGAGCCCTACGAGGCGACCGGCCGCTGGAGCGAGTACGGCGCCGAACTGTTCCGCCTCAACGACCGCAAGGGCGGCGACTACCTCCTCGGCCCCACCCACGAGGAGATCTTCACCCTCCTGGTCAAGGACCAGTGCACGTCCTACAAGGACCTGCCCGTCGTCCTCTACCAGATCCAGTCGAAGTACCGCGACGAGGCCCGCCCCCGGGCCGGCATCCTGCGCGGCCGCGAGTTCCTCATGAAGGACTCCTACTCCTTCGACCTGGAGGACGAGGGCCTCGACCAGTCCTACGCCCTGCACCGCGCCGCCTACCAGCGCATCTTCGAGCGCCTCGGCCTCGACTACCGCATCTGCGCCGCGACCGCCGGCGCCATGGGCGGCTCCAAGTCCGAGGAGTTCCTCGCCCCGGCCGGCGCCGGCGAGGACACCTTCGCCGACTGCCCGCACTGCGACTACGCCGCCAACACCGAGGCCGTCTCGTTCGCGCTGAAGCCGGTGGACGCCGAGGGCGTCGCCGCGCTCGAGGAGATCCCCACCCCCGACACCCCGACCATCGAGACGCTCGCCGCGCACCTCGGTGTCGAGGCGGCCGCCACGCTGAAGAACCTGCTGGTGAAGGTCGACGGAGAGATCGTCGCCATCGGCGTCCCCGGCGACCGCGAGGTCGACATGGACAAGGTCGAGGCGCACTTCGCCCCGGCCGCGGTCGAGCTCGTCACCGCCGAGGACTTCACCGACCGCCCCGACCTCGTGCGCGGCTACGTCGGCCCGCAGGGCCTGGAGAAGGTCCCCTACCTCGCGGACCCGCGCATCGCCCCCGGCACCGCCTGGATCACCGGCGCCAACAAGGACGGCGTGCACGCGAAGAACGTCGTCGCGGGCCGCGACTTCGAGGTCGACACCTACGTCGACGTCGTGGTCGTCCAGGAGGGCGACCCGTGCCCCGCGTGCGGCACCGGCCTCAAGCTGGACCGCGCCATCGAGATCGGCCACATCTTCCAGCTCGGCCGCAAGTACGCCGACGCCTTCCAGCTCGACGTCCTCGGCCAGAACGGCAAGCCGGTCCGCGTCACCATGGGCTCCTACGGCATCGGCGTCTCCCGCGCCGTCGCCGCCCTCGCCGAGCAGCACGCCGACGACAAGGGCCTGATCTGGCCCGCCGAGATCGCCCCGGCCGACGTCCACGTCGTCGCCGCCGGCAAGGCCCTGCAGACCGAGCTCGCCCTCGACGTCTCGGACCGGCTGGCCGCCGCCGGTGTGCGCGTCCTGGTCGACGACCGCCCCGGAATCTCGCCCGGCGTCAAGTTCACCGACTCGGAGCTCATCGGCATCCCGCAGATCCTCGTCGCGGGCCGCCGCAGCGCCGACGGCGTCGTCGAGCTCAAGGACCGCCGTACCGGTGAGCGCGAGGAGCTGACGGTCGAGGAGGCCGTGGCCCGCCTGACCTCTGCCTGATCCCCGCCCCGGCCCGGCCCGCCGCCACCGGCTGCGGGCCGGTGGGCTTCGCGCGCGGTTCCCCGCGCCCCTTCAGGGGCGCGGGGCTGTATCGATGTGCGGCGCACGTCTAGGGTCGCGCCATGCCCGAACTGCAGCCTCTCCGAGCCGACCACGCGGACGCGCTCCTCACCTTCGAGCAGGACAACCGCGGCTACTTCGCGGCCAGCGTCCCCGACCGCGGCGACGCCTACTTCCGCGAGTTCGCCGTCCGGCACACCGCGAACCTCGCCGAACAGGCCGAGGGCACCCTGCGCATGCACGTCCTGGTCACCGCCGAGGGCGAGATCCTGGGCCGCTTCAACCTGTTCGACCTCGCCGACGGCAGCGCCGAACTCGGCTTCCGGCTGGCCGCGCACGCCACCGGCAGGGGCCTGGCCACCGAGGCCGTCCGCCGCCTGTTCACCCTGGCCCGCGAGGACTACGGCCTCACCCGCATCACCGCGGCGGCCGAACCCGGGAACCAGGCATCCCGCGCCGTCCTGCAGCGCACGGGCTTCCACCCCACCGGCACCACGACCCGCTCGGGCCGCCCCTGCGTCACGTACGCGAAGACGCTGGACGGGGCGTAGCGGCCCGGGTCAGAGCCAGCCCGCGAACTCCAACAGGTTCTCGCCGTCGCGCTCGCGCCCCACGCGCAGCGCCCGCACCCCCGACTCCACCGCACGGAACAGCGTCCAGCCGCGCAGCCGCTCCTGGTCCACCTCCAGGGACTCGGCGAGCTTCCGCACACGGCGGCGCGTGATCGCGGGCCCGGACGGCGAGCCGATCAGGTCCTCGACCCGGTCGCGCACCAGCCGGGCCAGGTCGAAGGCGCACTCGCCGACCACCGGGTCGGGACCCACCGCGAGCCACGGCATCCGCTCGCCCGCGAGCACCTTGCTCTGCCGGAACGTGCCGTGCAGCAGCCGCAGTTCGGGCGGCGCGCCGACCAGCTCGTCCCGTGCCCCGAGCGCCGCGTCCACCAGCGGCGCCACCTCGGGGAAACCCTCGACCGTGGCCTTCATCAGCGCCGCCTGCCGACCGGTGCGCTCGGGCACCGTCTCGCAGTTGCGCCCCGCCGGCGGGTCCACCCACAGCCGGCGCAGCGTCCCCGCCGCCTCGAGCAGCGCCTTCGCCTCCGGGAGCGTCCGCACGGACACCTCGGGGTGCAGCCGCTCCAGGAGCAGGGCGCCGTCGCTGGGCCCCGGATCGAGCAGCCGCACCGCACCGAAGCCGTCCCAGTGCGTCAGCGCCGCCCGCTCCGCCTCGGGGCGGAACCGCTCGGGCGCCAGCTTCAGCACGGCCGGCGTACTGTCCGCCGTCCGCACATGGGCGACGAGGCTGCTGCGCCCGCCGGGCACGTGGATCCGGTCCACGCCGACCCCGCGCCGGGCCGCCGCCTCCTCGAGCAGGGTGCCGACCCGGGCGAGCCACGCGGACGCCCCCTCGTCGCGCACCTCGCCGAGCGCGTTCACAAGGCGCGAAGGCGGTTCGAATGCCATGCGCGAGGATTCCCTTCCGAAGACTGCCTAACTGTCCGGCCGCACCGAGGAACCGGAGGCCGAGGCGGACGGCACCACGGCCCGTTCGGTGAGCCCAGGGAAGGCTACGCTGCCGCCGCGCCAGCGCACCGCACGGACCGCCGCCTCGCGCAGCGCGTCCGCCGCGCTGCGCCGCCGGTCCCCGCTCGCCGCCCGTACGAGGTCCGAGTAGACGCCCGCGATCCTGTCCTCGAGGTCCGCCGCGAGCCGGGCCGCGGCCGCCGCGTCCGGCACCGGGAACGGCAGCGCGTACGCCCCGGCCGACCCCTCCGGCTCGGCGCCGAGGTCCCGCACCGTGCGCCGCAGCTCGTCCCGGCGGGTCCGGTGCGCGTCGTAGTCGGAGCGGGCCTCGGCCCGGCGCTTCGCCCCGATCCGGCCGCCGACCACGCCGTACCCGTACACCGCCGCGTGCTCGGCGCGCAGTGCGGCCTGCACCGCCGCGAGCAGCTCGTTCTCCGTCATCCCGGTCAGCCCTCCGTGAGCAGGTACGCGTGTGCGGCGCCGGCCGCCGCCGCCGAGGCCAGCAGCCTGGCCAGTTCGGCCGGGGCGTCCACGAGCGCGCCCAGCCGCCGGTCCGACAGCTCGCGCTCGGCCGCCGCGAGCGCCTTCAGGACGTCCTTCTCGGCGACCGGGCCGGACGTCGGCGAGGGCGCCCCGGCCATCCGGGTGGGCTCGGCGGCCCCGCCGAACGCCTTCACGTGCCGCTCGACCTCGGAGCGCAGCGGGTCGAGCCGTCCGGCGAGCGCGGGACGGGCGCCGAGCGCGTCGTCGTAGCGGCCGAGCAGGTCCGCGCTGTCCCGGGCGGCCTGTGCCCGCAGTCTGCGGTCCTGCGAGACGGACGGTGCGCCGCGGCCGCCCTCGGCGCTGTCCCCCTCGCCGGAGCACGCGGTCAGCAGGGCCGTGGCCCCGGCCAGTGCGGCGAGCAGGGTCCTGCGGCGTGGCCCGGTCGGGGCGTGAGGGGTGAGCGGCACGGCGGGCGTCCTCGGCGGGAAGGACCGGAAAAGTCTCCGGAAACGATTCGGCATTATGAGCGATGGGTGACGTGAAGATCACCGTACCTTCGGCACCCGCCAGGTGGACGGCAACACCCCCCTGGACCGGATACCCTTTGACCTGACGCGCAGGGATTGCTTGCGACCACAACAGCACACGCGGCCGAGGAGTCACCCGGATGAGCACCACCCAGAACGAGAGGCTGCGGGAACTACTGGAACCGCTCGTCAGCTCACAGGGGCTCGATCTCGAAGAGATCGACGTGGCCTCGGTCGGACGCAAGCGTGTGCTGCGCGTCGTCGTCGACGCGGACGAGGGCGCCGACCTGGACGCGATCGCCGATGTGAGCCGCGCGCTCTCGGCGAAGCTCGACGAGACCGACGCGATGGGCCAGGGCGAGTACGAGCTCGAGGTCGGCACCCCCGGCGCCGAGCGCCTGCTGACCGAGCACCGGCACTACGTCCGCGCGACCGGCCGCCTGGTCCGGTTCCGGCTGACGGACGACAGCGAGGTCGTCGCCCGCATCCTGGAGGTCGACGACACGGGTCTCGACCTCGAAGTACCGGGCGTGAAGGGCCGCAAGGCCACCGCCCGCGGGCTCGACTTCACGGACATCGCCCAGGCGCGCGTCCAGGTCGAGTTCAACCGCAAGAACAAGAACGAAGAGGAGGCGTAGCCGTGGACATCGACATGAGCGCCCTGCGGGGTCTGGTCCGGGAGAAGGAGATCTCCTTCGATCTGCTGGTCGAGGCGATCGAGTCGGCCCTCCTCATCGCCTACCACCGCACCGAGGGAAGCCGCCGCCAGGCGCGCGTGAAGCTCGACCGCGAGAGCGGCCACGTGACGGTCTGGGCGAAGGAGGACGCGGACGACCTGGACGAGGGCCAGGAGCCGCGCGAGTTCGACGACACGCCCTCGGACTTCGGCCGTATCGCCGCCACGACCGCCAAGCAGGTCATCCTGCAGCGGCTGCGCGACGCCGAGGACGACGCGACGCTCGGCGAGTACGCGGGCCGCGAGGGCGACATCGTGATGGGCGTCGTCCAGCAGGGCCGCGACCCGAAGAACGTGCTGGTGGACATCGGCAAGCTCGAGGCGATCCTGCCGGTGCAGGAGCAGGTGCCGGGCGAGGAGTACCCGCACGGCCTGCGCCTGCGCAGCTACGTCGTCCGCGTCGCGAAGGGCGTGCGCGGTCCGTCCGTGACGCTGTCGCGCACGCACCCGAACCTGGTCAAGAAGCTCTTCGCGCTCGAGGTGCCGGAGATCGCCGACGGTTCCGTCGAGATCGCCGCCATCGCGCGCGAGGCCGGCCACCGCACCAAGATCGCCGTCCGCTCGACCCGCAGCGGGCTCAACGCCAAGGGTGCCTGCATCGGCCCCATGGGCGGCCGTGTGCGCAATGTCATGGGCGAGCTCAACGGCGAGAAGATCGACATCGTGGACTGGTCCGACGACCCGGCCGACATGGTGGCGAGCGCGCTCTCCCCGGCCCGGGTCTCCAAGGTCGAGATCGTCGACCTCGGCGCCCGCTCCGCCCGTGTGACGGTCCCGGACTACCAGCTCTCCCTCGCCATCGGCAAGGAGGGGCAGAACGCCCGGCTGGCGGCCCGGCTGACCGGCTGGCGCATCGACATCCGGCCGGACACCGAGCAGGCCGGCCCGGCCGACGGGGAATAATCCCGAGCGCGCTGCGCTTGGATCACGACAGTATGTGACGGTAAACAGCCGTTCGATTTTTCCCCCGAAGGGGTGAGGTCGATACGGGGAGGTAGACTTAACGGTGTCTGGCCGGACGCACGTCGGCGCATGCCCTGAGCGAACCTGCGTGGGTTGCCGCGAGCGGGCGGCCAAGAGCGATCTGCTGCGGATCGTGATCGTCGAGGGCGCATGCGTCCCCGATGATCGCGGTACGCTGCCCGGCCGGGGTGCGTATGTGCACCCCGCCCTGGTCTGTCTCGACCTGGCGGTTCGCCGCCGGGCGTTCCAGAGGGCGTTCAAAGCCCCTGGTCCGTTCGACACGGAGGCCCTGCGCCACCGCGTCGAACAGGCAACACCGTAAGAAGCGCCGTGCGGAACCCCCGCGCGGCCCTGGTACCCCGCGAGTTGGAAGTAGGTCGAGATTGCGATGAGCACTCGATGAGCACGCGATGAGTACGCCCATGAAGTAGCGACGGTCCGGCGTAACCCGGACCTAAAAGGAGCGAAGTGGCTAAGGTCCGGGTATACGAACTCGCCAAGGAGTTCGGCGTGGAGAGCAAGGTCGTCATGGCCAAGCTCCAAGAACTCGGTGAATTCGTACGTTCGGCGTCCTCGACGATCGAGGCGCCGGTTGTACGCAAGTTGACTGATGCCCTCCAGCAGGGCAATGGCGGCGGCGGCAAGTCCGCGCCGCGCAAGGCCGCGCCCGCGAAGCCCGCGGCGCCGCGTCCCACCCCTTCCCC